>NZ_JANLOG010000029.1:0-63766 GCF_025466205.1 Pseudomonas sp. 13B_3.2_Bac1 | reverse complement strand
CCCCCCCCCCCCCCCCCCCACCCACCCCCCCCCCCCCCCCCCCCCCCCCCCCCCCCCCCCCCACTCCTACAGGGGAATGGTGTTTGACAGGTATGGCGCTATTTCAAATGCGCCCCATCAACCCACTCCAGCGCCGTACGCCAGATGCAGATCCCCAGGAAGTACGCCGACGCCAGCAGCCACAAACCCATCACCAGCGGATTGATCACCGGGTGATTGAGCACCAGCGACAGGCTGCACAGCAGCCAGATCGCTGTGACCGCGATGTTGATCGGCATGAACCGGCGCACGCGGAACGGGTGGAGGAATTTCATGCGGGTGACGGTCAACAGCGCCAGACCGATGATGGTCAAAAAGGTGATCCACGGCCCCGGATTGATGATGTACAGGCACAGGGCAACCACGTTCCACGCGGCGGGGAAGCCGACGAAGTAGTTGTCCTTGCTCTTCATGTTGACGTTGCAGAAACAGAACAGCGACGACACCAGAATCAGCGACACGCTCAGCAGCAAGGTGTAGTCGGGCAGGGGAATGTAGCGGTAGATAAACAGCGCCGGGATGAACACGTAGGTCAGGTAGTCGATCACCAGATCGAGGATCGAACCGTCGAAACTCGGCAGCACCGATTGCACATTGACCTTGCGTGCGAGCGCCCCGTCGAGGCCGTCGACGATCAACGCCACGCCCAGCCACATCAGGCAATGGGTCGGCTGGTTCTCCAGCAGGGCGAGGGTCGCCAGAAATGCAGTGACCACGCCGGTCGCGGTAAAACCATGGGCGCCCCATGCTTTGAGCCTGGCGATGTGTACGGTCGATATCACAGGGGCGTTCTCCAGATAAATGAAGCAAGCCGGTTATCACCCTTTGGCAAAGGGCGCCGGCAAACCGGGTCGGGTTGCAGCTATCGACCGGTCAGGCCGGGATAAGGTTCATCACCTTTGAATCTTAGCTGGCCGCACAAAAAATACCTCGGCGAAATCCGCCGACGGCAGCCGGTGTCAGCCAAACGGTGCTGGCGCGCCGGCGTCGGCGGTCTATCGTTGCCTGACGCAGTTATTGCCAATGCCTGAGGACGAGATCATGAACACCAGCGATTTGCTCGAACAACTGCTGCGAGGCCAGGCCTCGGCGGGACAATCTAGTGGCGCCTCGGCTGGCGCAGGTCTGGGCGGACTGGGCGGCTTGCTCGGTGGCTTGTTGGGCGGCGGCGCGAGTACAGGTGCCAGTGGCGCGCAGTCCGGTGGGCTGGGCGGTTTGGGTGGATTGCTGGGGGGCTTGCTTGGCGGCGGTGGCGCTGGATTGGGCGGCGCGTTGGGCGGGGCACTCGGTGGTGGCGGTTCGCAAAGCCGTTCCAGCGGTACCAATTATGCGGCACTGGCCTCGCTGGGAATGATGGCTTTCCAGGCGTATCAGGCCTGGCAACGTAGTCAGGCGTCGGCGGCGCCACAGCAGATTCCGCCAACCGCAAATCTGCTGGCCGGGCCCGAGGTCGAGGAACACGGGCATGCTGTGCTGCGGGCGCTGATCGCGGCAGCCAAGGCTGACGGTGAGATCGACGCACGGGAACGGCAAATGATCGATGAAGAGATTGGCAAACACACCGACGATCCAGGATTGCAGCAATGGTTTAACGCTGAAGTTGCCAAACCGTTGGATGCGAACGAAGTAGCCGAGGCCGCCAACGGCGACCCGGCCATGGCCGCCGAAATGTACCTGGTCAGCGTGATCCTGGTGGACGACCAGCAAGACGCCGAACGCACCTACCTGGATGAACTGGCTGCCGCGTTGCAGATCGACCCGCAATTGCAGGTGCATCTGGAACAGCAGGCCAAGGGGACGGTTTAAAGCAGAATCAAAAGATCGCAGCCTTCAGAGCCAGACAGCATCCCACAACGGGTAATCACCCAAACGCTGCACAAGACCTGCCCGCAATGGATTCATGACAATGTAGCGGGCGGCCGCTTTAAGGTCTTCATCGCGACGCAAGGCCCGGTCGTGATATCCGCGTTGCCACAGCGGCTCCGAATTGCCTTGCAGCAGGTTGACCGAGCGACTACTGCGCGATTTGACGCGGCACATTAATTGCGCCAGAGAGCCTTGTTTTAATTCGACCAGCCAATGGAGGTGGTCCGGCATCACAACCCAGGCTAGCGAATGAACCATTCCCGCTTGATCGGCAGCCCGCATCTGTCCTACCAATAGTCGTCCCGCTCTCCAATCCGAAAAAACCGGTCGACGCTCCTCAACCACCGCCGTCAGCATATAAACCCGCCCAACCTCCGAATAACGTCCCTTACGTAAACCGCAGGCTTTTGCAGCTTCAGGCATTCCATTGCCCTCCGTAAACATCGTCCTTGAACACTAGCGCTCCAAAAACAACCCGCTCGGCCAAGCCATTACACGATGTAAATGTAGGAGCTGCCGAAGGCTGCGATCTTTTGATCTTGATCGTAAAAGACAAAATCAAAAGATCGCAGCCTTCGGCAGCTCCTACAGTGGTCAAGTGAAAGAGAAATGGCGCTGATCCGGCCGTCCGTCAGGGCGATTTTCATGTTGATTGAATTTTTCTCCGTAGCGGTTGCTCTGCTGCTGTAGAGGCGTGAAACAACGTCCTGACCGGCCAACCGAGCGAGAACACTGACATGACTGCCCTGACCCCTCTGCATGCGCCGACCGCGCAGCACCAGCCCATCACTGCCAACGGTGAATTGCGGCGTATTTATGAGGCACTGCTGCTCGAGGATCAGCCTGAAAATCTTGCCCGGGATTTTCTCGCCGAGCAGTTGCACCGTGCCGCGCTGTTACCCGAAGCGCTACCGCAGGATCCGTCTGCCTGGCAGGACTGGGTCGCCGGACATTGCACCGACGTTGCCCGGCAATACGCCGACTACCTGCAACAACGCAAGGCCGGTGGGCCGCGCCAGTTCTTCAGCAACAAGGCCCATGCGCTGTATTTTCTGCAAGCCGTGGCGCCGACCAAACTGGTGGATGGCGCGTGGTTGTACGGTTTGGTGCCGCAGTGGCGCGACCCGCGTTTCGACGGGTTGCTGTGTACCTATCTGGAAGAACTCGGCGACGGCAACCCTGCGCAGAATCATGTGGTGATCTATCGCAGACTGCTCGCTGAACACGGCTTGCAGGACGCCGGCGCGATTGCCGATGAACGCTATCTGCAAGGCGCGCTGCAACTGGCACTCGGTGCCTGTGGCGAAAGCTTTCTGCCCGAGGTGATCGGCTACAACCTCGGCTACGAACAATTGCCGCTGCACTTGCTGATCAGTGCCTATGAGCTCAGCGAGCTGGGCATCGATCCGTACTACTTCACCCTCCACGTGACCATCGACAACGCCAGCACCGGTCATGCGCAAAAAGCCGTGCAGTCGGTGCTCGACCTGCTGCCGCTGGAGGCTGATCGTGGCGAATTTCTGCGCCGGGTTTCGCTGGGCTATCGACTCAACGACCTGGGGCAGGGCAGCCGCGCAATCATCGAAGGTTTCGACCTGGAACACGAAGTGCTGGCGATGCTCGAGCGCAAACGTCCGTTCGGTCAGCACATGCATTCCGACTACTGCCGCTTCGAAGGCAAAACCGTCAATCAGTGGCTGGCCACCCCCGAGCAACTGCCCGGATTTCTTCAGGCGATGCAGGACAAAGGCTGGATCAAGCGCAATCAAGATCCGCAGGCCAGCCGTTTCTGGCAGTTGATCGATGGCGACGGTGCGGCGATGTTCGGCGTGTTCAGCCCCTATGAAAAGCAGCTGCTGCACGACTGGATTGCCGGCGACTGGACGCCGTCCGAGAAAGCCCAGGCGCCAAGACGCACTCGTCAGGTCGCCACCCCGGACGCCGCCGTGCCCGAGCACGATCCCGACGTACAACGCCTGACTTCTGCCCTGCAAGGCCAGGACGGACATGCGCAAATGACCACGCTGATCCCATGGTTGTCACCGGCCCGGCACGCGCACCCGGCGGGGCTGCTGGCGACACGTCGCTTTATCGAACTCAAATCCAGTCTGCGCTAAGGAAATCCCCATGAATCAGGAAGAACAACTGTCCGCCAACGACCTGACACTGCTGCAACTCGGCCGGCGCTTGCAGGCTGACGGCTACCGTTTCGTCACGCCAACGCCGTTGACTCATCAGCGCGTCAACCAGCGTGACGAAGGGCAGGTCGCCGACACCCTGCGCGACGTCTTCGGCTGGTCGCGGCCGTTCGAGCCGGGGCTGTTGTCTGCCGACGAACAACGGCAGTTACAGGATGCGCAAGTGATTGACGTCTACGACGGCCGCTTGAAGAGCCGGGTGCGCTGGTCGAGTCTGGATGACTTGCTGTTCGTGCATTCGGGATTTCCCACCGACGCCGCCGACTCGGTATTTTTCGGTCCCGACACCTATCGTTTTGCGCAACTGATTCACGCGCATCTGCAGCAGAGTTTTGCGCCGATCCAGCGTGCCGTGGACATCGGCTGCGGTGCCGGTGTCGGGGCGATTCTGATTGCCCGCGCCCGGCGTGAAGCGCAAGTGCTCGCGGTGGACATCAACCCCGCCGCGCTGCGCCTGACCGCGATCAACGCGGCACTGGCCGAGGTCGCCAATGTCGAGGTGCAGGCCAGCGATGTGTTGCAGGGCACCGAAGGCAGCTTCGACCTGATTGTCGCCAACCCGCCGTACATGGCCGATCCGGCCGGGCGTGCCTATCGGCATGGCGGTGGCTCGCTCGGCGCCGGATTGTCGCTGCGTATCGTCGAGCAGGCGCTCAATCGGCTGGCCCCCGGTGGTTCGTTGCTGCTCTACACCGGCGTGGCCATGGTCGATGGCCGCGATCCGTTTTTCGACACCGTGGTGCCACGCCTGGACTCGACGCGATTCGCCTGGACCTATCGCGAACTGGACCCGGACGTATTCGGTGAAGAGTTGTTGAACCCCGGTTACCAGCGAGTGGACCGGATCGCCGTGGTCGCGCTGACCGTGACCCGCATTGGCTGACACAAGGCAGGTGCGCCATGACCAGGAACCTCGACGACTACAACCGCATGCGCGATTTTTCGGCGACGTCTGAGCCCGCCGCCGTCAAACGCCGTGGCCGCAGCAAGGCCAGCGAACATGCGCTGCAGTTCTGCATACAGAAGCACGACGCTTCGCACCTGCATTACGACTTTCGCCTTGAGCTCGATGGCGCGCTGAAGAGCTGGGCGGTGCCGAAGGGGCCGTCGCTCGATCCAAAGGTCAAGCGCCTGGCGGTACACGTCGAAGACCATCCGCTGGATTACGCCACGTTCGAGGGCAGCATTCCCGAGGGGCATTATGGCGCGGGCGATGTGATCGTCTGGGATCGCGGCGTGTGGATTCCGCTGGAGGATCCGGCCAAGGCCTACGCCAAGGGCAAACTCAAGTTCGAGCTGCAAGGCGAAAAGCTCTCCGGCATCTGGAATCTGGTGCGCACGCACATGCCGGGCAAGAAGGAAAACTGGTTTCTGATCAAACATCAGGACAGCGCCGCCCGCCCGCAAGACGACTATGACGTGCTGAGTGCAGAGCCGGACAGCGTGCTCAGCGAACGCACCCTGATCAGCAAACCGAGGCTCGCCGCCGAGCAAGCCAAACCTGTGAAAAAGTCTGCGGCCAAACCTCGCAAAGCGGCGTCCGGAACACTCACCGGAGCACGCAAGGCCAAACTGCCGGCGCAACTCAAGCCGGAACTGGCGACCCTGGTCGACAGCGCACCCGAGGGGCAGTGGAGCTACGAGATCAAGTTCGATGGCTACCGGATCATGGCGCGCATCGATCACGATCAGGTGCAACTGTTCACCCGCAACGGTCACGACTGGACGCACAAACTGCCGCAACAGGCGCAAGCCCTCGCTGAGCTGGGCCTTGAATCGGCATGGCTGGACGGCGAAGTGGTGGTCACCAACGAACGCGGTGTACCGGACTTTCAGGCGCTGCAAAACGCCTTCGAAGCCGGGCGCAGCGCCAGCATCATGTACTACCTGTTCGACATGCCGTACCTCAACGGTGTCGACCTGCGCGAAGTGCCGGTCGAGGAGCGCCGCGCGGCGTTGTCCACGGTGCTCGGTGGGCATGAACAGCCGTTGCTGCGCTTCTCCGAAGCCTTTGACGAAACGGCGGATGCACTGCTCAACAGCGCTTGCCAGATGCAGATGGAAGGGTTGATCGGCAAACGCCTCGGCTCGCCTTACGTGTCGCGGCGCAGTAGCGACTGGATCAAGCTCAAGTGCAAGCATCGGCAGGAATTCGTGGTCGTCGGCTATACCGATCCGAAAGGCTCGCGCAGTGCGTTCGGCGCGTTGCTGCTGGGCCTGCATGATCGCGACAGCGGCGAGTTGCGCTATGCCGGCAAGGTCGGCACCGGGTTCAACGAAACCACGCTGAAAAGCATCCTCGCCCAGCTCAAGCCGTTGCAGGTGAAGAAGGCGGCGGTGGTCAATCCGCCGAGCGGCTTCGAAGCCAAAGGCGTGCATTGGCTCAAACCGAATCTGTTGGCAGAAGTGGCGTTCGCTGAAATGACCAAGGACGGCTCGGTACGCCACGCTGTGTTCCATGGTCTGCGCAATGACAAACCGGCCAAGGCGATTACCGAGGAGCGAGCGAAATCCGTGAAAACTTCAGCGAAAGCCACCCCTGCGAAAAAAGCTGCCTCGTCGAAGAAAGCTAGCGAATCAAACAAAGCGGCTGAGTCAAGGAAAGCCGAACCGGCGCCGTCACAGCTGGGACTGGCCAGCGGCAAGGTGCGTATCACTCACCCGGATCGGGTGATCGATGCGGTCAGCGGCACCACCAAGATGCAACTGGCCGAGTATTACGCCAGCGTCGCCGAGTGGATTCTGCCGCAGCTCAAGGATCGCCCGGTTGCGCTGGTACGGGCGCCGGACGGCATCGCCGGCGAGCTGTTCTTCCAGAAAAACGCCGAGCATCTGGCGATTCCCGGCATCACCACGCTGGACAAGGATGTCACTGGCCAGCCGGTGATGCTGATCAACAACGCCGAAGCGTTGATCGGCGCGGTGCAGATGAGCACGGTCGAGTTGCACACCTGGAACGCCACCACGGTCGATCTGGACAAGCCTGACCGGTTTGTCCTCGATCTCGACCCCGACCCGGCATTGCCATGGAAAAGCATGGTGGAAGCCACGGCACTGACGCTGACCGTACTCGATGAACTGGGACTCAAGGCGTTCCTCAAGACCAGCGGCGGCAAGGGCATCCACCTGGTGGTGCCGTTGACGCGCAAACTTGGCTGGGATGAGGTCAAGGACTTCAGTCACGCGATCGTCAGCCATATGGCCAAGCTGTTGCCGGAACGGTTTTCTGCGGTTTCGGGGCCGAAGAATCGGGTTGGACGGATCTTCATCGACTATCTGCGTAACGGGCTTGGCGCGACGACGATCTGCGCTTACGCCGCGCGCACCCGTGAAGGCTTGCCGGTATCGGTGCCGATTTATCGCGAAGAGGTGGCCGAGCTGAAGGGGGCCGATCAGTGGAACGTGAGCAACGTCCACCAGCGCCTGGCGGAGGTCGGTGACAAGCCGTGGGCAGACCTGAAGAAAACCCGCCAGAGCATCACCGCAGACATGCGCAAACGGCTGGGCCTGAAAAAGTAATCAGGCGTCGCGCAGCAAGTCGTGAGCGTTGAGTAGCTCGAAAGCAATTTCCGGTCGATTTTCCAGACCTCGGCGGATCGCCGCCGGGATTGCTTGCCGGGTTTTGCGGCACAGGCCGGGCAGTTCGTCGATGACGATTGCAATGCCGCGCATGGTGCGCACCTCATTGAAGCCCGGTGCGACGTCCACGCGAATGCCCAACTGCTCGAACATCTTGCGCTGCAGGCGTTCGAGATCGGCCAGACTCTGCAGGTTTTCCAGACGTTCGAGCAGGCGCTTTTCTTCCTGCCGGGTCAGCAGCAGGATGCGCACATCCGCGCCGGGCGTTTCCAGCAACGGATCGCGCCCGCAAATGCAGGCGCCGGGTGGGCAAGGCGAGCGAATGGGCAAAGGAGTCGTCATGGCCTCCATCATAGAGGCCGTTCGGCCAGTTTGCCCATGGTCGCTCAGTTCCCATCCATCGGCGGTACTGTACGGGGCTGTTACTGATTCAGGCCTTCGTAATGCGCCAGTATCGCGTTGGCCAGCTCTTCATCGCTGGCGTTGATGCCGGGATTGTCCTGCCGCACCTGTTGCAATACAGACTCCAGATAGACCCCTCGGATCGCACCGTCGCTGGCGACAAATGCCGTGAGGTCGTCACGGGCGGGGATGACCATCTTGTGGTCCTTGAAGGTTGAATAAAGCGAAGCGGATACCCCGGCCGAGGTGGCGACGTCCTTGGCATCCACACGGGCCATGGCCGAGCCGAATGGCAGGCATAAGATTAACGACGAAACGAGCAATAACTTGCGCATGACGGTGTTCCTCCACAAGCGCGAAGCAAAAGGGAAGTACTACATAGCGTGAGAGGTGTGCGAAAGGAGGGAGTTCCATCGAAGCACAGGACTCAGTGAGCGCCTGGTGAGCAAGGCACCTGCTATTAACTGTAGACCCGATTTGCCTGTCAGCCCTGCGCGAATCGCTGAAAGACTTCAGCCAGAGCGGCCGCAGGGTCATGTTCCGCCCAGGCCGGCCGATAACGCCCAGAGCGGAAAAAGACTCTCAAGTCGGGAACAGACGCGCGGGTTTGCCCTGACGTGATATTCTTCGCGCCAACTTGGTTTGACCTAATTCAGTCTGCCTGCCCTTGGGCGGGCTGACGGAATCCCTGTCGCTCAAGTAGCTGAAGCCAATAATGATAAGAAGTCAGTTCAGAAGGGACATTAACTGAGGTCGATGCAGTCCGTCGGCCTTGTGTGCCCACCCGTCAAAATTGCAGTGTGAAGGTGCTCGCGACCCTGGCCTGAGTGTCGCGAAAAAGGCTCCCACACGTACAACAGCGGCGGGCGGAAGGCGTTTTATCATAGGTGCAACAGATGTTTAAGAAAGTGAACACGGCCTTGCTGGGGCTGGCTTTGGCGATGGGGATGTCTTCCGCCAATGCTGCAGAAGCGAAGAAAGTAGATGTACTGCTGATCGGCGGCGGCATCATGAGCACCACCCTGGGTGTGTGGATCAATGAGCTGGAGCCAAGCTGGTCGATGGAAATGGTCGAGCGCCTGGACGGCGTCGCCCTGGAAAGCTCCAACGGCTGGAACAACGCCGGTACCGGTCACTCCGCCCTGGCTGAGCTGAACTACACCCCGGAAGACGACAAAGGCAACGTAACGATCCCGAAAGCCGTCGAGATCAACGAAGCGTTCCAGGTGTCCCGTCAGTTCTGGGCCTGGCAGGTTCAGCAAGGCGTTCTGAAGAACCCTCGCTCGTTCATCAACACCACTCCGCACATGAGCTTCGTGTGGGGCGATGACAACATCAAGTTCCTGAAAAAGCGCTACGAAGCCCTGCAAGCGAGCCCGCTGTTCGCCGGCATGCAGTACTCCGAAGACCCGGCTGTGATCAAGAAGTGGGTTCCGCTGATGATGGAAGGGCGTGACCCGAACCAGAAAATCGCGGCCACCTGGAGCCCGCTGGGTACCGACATGAACTTCGGCGAAATCACCCGCCAGTTCGCCGGTTACCTGCAGACCAAGCCTAACTTCGATCTGAAGCTGTCGAGTGAAGTCGAAGACATCACCAAGAACGCCGACGGCACCTGGCGCGTCAGCTACAAAAACCTGAAAGACGGCACCAAGACCGAAACCGACGCCAAGTTCGTGTTCATCGGTGCCGGTGGCGGCGCTCTGCATCTGCTGCAGAAGTCGGGCATTCCTGAAGCCAAGGAATACGCTGGCTTCCCGGTCGGCGGCTCGTTCCTGGTGACCGATAACCCGGCCATCGCCGAGCAGCACCTGGCCAAGGCCTACGGTAAAGCTTCGGTTGGCGCACCGCCGATGTCGGTTCCGCACCTGGACACCCGTGTTCTGGACGGCAAGCGCGTCATCCTGTTTGGCCCATTCGCGACCTTCAGCACCAAGTTCCTCAAAGAAGGCTCGTACCTGGACCTGCTGACCAGCACCACCACCCACAACATTTGGCCTATGACCAAGGTCGGCATCAAGGAATACCCGCTGGTCGAGTACCTGGCCGGTCAACTGATGCTGTCGGATGAAGACCGCATGAACGCGCTGAAGGAATACTTCCCGAACGCCAAAGCCGAAGACTGGCGCCTGTGGCAAGCCGGCCAACGCGTGCAAATCATCAAGCGTGATGAAGCCGCTGGCGGCGTGCTGAAACTGGGCACCGAAATCGTTGCTGCACAAGACGGCTCCATCGCCGGCCTGCTGGGCGCATCGCCAGGCGCGTCGACCGCTGCACCGATCATGCTGAGCGTGTTGCAGAAAGTCTTCAAAGACAAAGTCGCCACCCCTGAGTGGCAAGCCAAGCTGCACCAGATCGTGCCAAGCTACGGCACCCAGCTGAACAGCGATCCGGCCAAAGTGGCACAAGAGTGGGCGTACACCGCCAAGATCCTCGAACTGCCAACGCCTCCGGTAATCGGTCAGGCGGCTGCTCCAGCTGCACCTGCCGCTGAAAAAGCTGCGGCGCCGAAGGAAAATGCTGCACGTGACATGGCTCTGTAACTAGACGCCAGATACGCAAAAGCCCACTGAGCCGATAACGGTCAGTGGGCTTTTTTGTGCCACAAACCCCCTTCGGCAGCTCCTACACAGATTTCGCGTTTGCCAAATACGCGCCAAGCCGCCGCCCCATCTCTTCCCCCAACGCCTGCAACCCGCTCAACGGCCGCACCATCACCTCGAACTCGACAATCTTCCCGCTCTCATCAAAGCGAATCATGTCGATGCCCTTGAGCTCTTTCGACCCTACTTTGGCGCTGAACTCCAGCACCACATTCAAACCATCGGCAGTCGCCAGTTCGCGGTGGTATTTGAAGTCTTCAAAGACGTTGAACACAGTGTTGAGGATCATCGTCACCACTGGCGCGCCGGGGTAGGGCGAGTGGGCCATCGGCGAGCGGAATACCGCGTCCGGATCGAGCAGTTCGGGCAAGGCCTTGAGGTTGCCGGTGCGGATCATCTCGTGCCAGTGCTTCAGGGATTCGGCGGCGTTGGGGTGCAGGTTCAGTTCGGACATTGACCACTCCTGGGATTGTTGTTCTTCGCGCGACGGCACTCACTCTAGTTCAAAGCGGCGGATCACGAACCGTTGTGCGTCGATCTGAATACCAGACCATGGCCGGAGCGGATCAGATGGGTATCTGATCCGTATTTTTCTGTTGGATCTGCCTCTGTTTCCGGCTCAGTCAGGCGATCAAAATGGCCCTGCAGTCCGGTCACCCGCGGCAGTCCTTCATCCCGAAGCGCCCGGTGCACCGCCAGCTCAGTATTGAGGAGAGCAGCATGAACAAGATGGCGATTTTTCTGGGTGGGTTTCTGACGTTGACCATTCTGATCGGAATGCTTGCGACGATTTCTCCGGTCTGAGGTGGCCTGTTGTAATAGGCGTCTCCCGACGTGCAGCGCGCAATCTGTGGTTTTCACCATAACGGCAAAATTCTGGTTAACCAATTTCGTGACCCGGTCAGCCAGCAAATCTGTTTTCGGCCTGTTGGCGGTGGTACGAATTCGGCGATACCAGTGCATTGAGTGCGCCGACCCAAATAATCGATGTCGTCTCTGCTGGCCTCTTCGCGAGCAAGCCCGCTCCCACATTTTGTCCGGTTGACGCTGAACCACTGTGGGAGCGGGCTTGCTCGCGAAGGGGCCAGTCCAGACAACGCAATAACCGGCCATCAGCGATCAAGCACATCCTCCATCCACTGCAGATACTGCGCCCGCTCGGAGATCGAGTTGTGCCCCGCATCCGGCACCACCCGCAGCGTCGCCACGCCTTTGGGGAAACTCTGTAGCAGTCGCTGCGTGCTGTCCCGTGGTATCACCTCGTCATCGCTGGCCGCCAATAGCAAGGTCGGCACGCGAATGTGCGCGGCATAGCGACCCGACTCGAAGCGATCCTTCAGCAGCCACTTCACCGGCATCCACGGATATTGGCGGACGGCGATGTCTTCAAGGCTGTTGTACGGCGTCACCAGAATCAGTTGTTTCGCCGGGCGCTGACTCGCCAGCCGCACCGCCACCCCCGAACCCAGGCTGCGGCCGATCACGGCAATCTGCGGATGGCTGGCGTACACCTGATCGAACAGCGCCAACGCATCTTCGGCGATCGCTTCCTCCGAGGGCGAGCCGCCGCTGCCACCGAAACCCCGATAGTTCAGCAAAAACAGCGCGTAGTCGGTAAAGGCCTCGCTGAACGACGGCAGATTGCGCGACACGTCCTCGGCATTGCCGCCAAAGTAGATCAGTGCTTTCGGCCCGACATGTGCGCGCGTGGCTACCCACACATCGGCATCCGGCATCGTCAGTTTCAACCGCGAATCCGTCGTGGCGACGGCGCTGTCAGGCTGGGGGAAATAGATCAGCGAACGCTGAAATACGAACAGCGCCCCGCACAGCAGCAGGTAGAGGGCGATGAGCAAGGCGACGAGTGACATCAGTTTTCTGGACATTCGACTAACTTTAACCGGGCGCGGGTGTTCGCTGTCGCAGTGTAGTCCAGCGCAGTAGACGGGCAGCCGTCGCACACAACGTGCAACAGCTTCACGCAGCAGGGGAACCAGCATGAGCCACACTGAGGGTTGCTCCCGGCGTCGTTTGCTCACACTGGCTGCCGGGGTTTCGGCGGTCTTCACCTTTGACCGGGCGTTGGCCACCGCCACGCCGCCGGCCACTTCGCCCAGCACGGCAGGAGACCAGACCATGCAGACCCGCGCCATCCCTTCAAGCTCCGAGCTGTTGCCAATGGTGGGCCTGGGCACGTACCGCGGCTTCGATGTTGCGCCCGGCGACCCCGTCTATAAACAACTGCCGGCGGTGCTCGATGAACTGTTCAAAAAGGGCGGCACGCTGATCGACAGCTCGCCAATGTATGGCCGCGCCGAGCAAACCACTGGCGAGCTGTTGTCGATCCACGAACCACGCTCGCCGGCATTTCTGGCGACCAAGGTGTGGACGCGCGGGCGCAAGGAGGGCATCGCGCAGATGGAGCAATCCTTCAGCCTGTTGCGCACCGAACGCATCGACCTGATGCAGATTCACAACCTGCTGGACTGGCAAAGCCATCTGCCGATCCTGCGCGAGTGGAAAGCCGAGGGGCGCATCCGCTACATCGGCATCACCCATTACACGCCGTCGGCCTATGAAGAAGTCGAGGCAGTGCTCGGGGCCGAACAACTGGATTTCCTGCAAATCAACTACGCCCTCGATGACCGTGGTGTGGAGAAACGCATTCTGCCGTTGTGCCGCGAGCGCGGGGTGGCGGTGATCTGTAATCGGCCGTTCGGTGGCGGCGGCTTGCTGACACGGCTCAAGGGCAAGCCGCTGCCGGGTTGGGTGTCGGATGTGCAGGTCAACAGTTGGCCGCAACTGGCGCTGAAATATCTGCTTTCGCATCCGGCGGTGACTTGCGTGATCCCCGGCACCGGCAATCCGCGCTATATGGCCGACAACGCTGGCGCCGGATTCGGGCCGATGTTGACCGATGCGCAGCGGCATCAGTTGATAGCGTTGATTGGCTAAGCCGGCGTCTGCTGCGGAAACAGATGCTCCTTGAGGAAGTCGATGAACACCCGCAGTTTCAGCTGTGGATGCTTGCCCGAGGGCCACATGATCCGGTAGACGCCGGTCTCTGCGCAGTCGGGCAAAATCCGTTGCAAGCGCCCATCGGCCAAGGCCTCGCTGACGCAGAAGTCCGGTAGATAGGCGATGCCCAGGCCTTGCAGGGCAAAGCAGATCCGCGCTTCGAGGTTGTTGCAGACCATCGAGGTCGGCACCTGCAGATCGACTTCCTGGCCGGCTTCGCGCAACGGCCAGACCTGCAGCTTGCCGGTGTTGGGAAAGCGAAACTGAATACACGAATGACTGAGCAGATCGGTGGCTTGCTGCGGTACGCCATGGTCCTGAAAGTAGGGCGGCGCCCCCACCAGAATCATCCGGTAGCTACCGATCAGGCGCGAGGTCAGGCTGGAATCCGGGACATCTCCGGCCCGCAACACCGCGTCGTAGCCTTCCTCGATCACATCGACCCGGCGGTCATCGAACGTCAGGTCGAGATCCACCGTCGGGTAGGTTTTCTTGAACCGTGCCAGCACCGGTAAAAACGGCTCGCCCACCAGTGGCAAACTGATCTTCAGACGCCCGCGCGGGGCGGCGTTGGTCTGGGAAAACTCCATTTCCGCCGCTTCGATCTCGGCAAGGATGCGCAAACTGCGTTCGAGAAACCGCGTGCCGTCCTCGGTCAGCGTGATGCTGCGCGTGCTGCGATTGAACAGGCGCACGCCAAAGCGTTCTTCCAGGCGCACGATGCTTTTGCCAATTGCCGAAGCCGACACGCCAAGCAGGCGCCCGCTGGCGACAAAGCTGCGAGTTTCCGCCACCGACACAAACACATTCAACGCATTAAGGCTGTCCATCACGATTCTCGATTTCACCGGTGGGGTTCAATTTACCTTAGTCATTGCGGAACAAAACGTCCGTATATAACGGAGTGGCGACCCACTTAATCAGCCAGGGGCATGGCTTCTATCATCGGCGCCACAGTCCTCTACCGAGATTATCGCCATGTCCGACATTATGCAGCGCTGGGAAATTTCCGCGTTTGGCCTCGCCAACCTCAGCCAGGTCCAGGCCCCGCGACCAACCCCGAAAGCCGGAGAAATCCTGGTCAAGATCGATGCGGTTTCGCTTAATTACCGTGATACCCAAGTCGCGGAAAACGGCATGACCGCGGCGTTGAAATTCCCCTTCACGCCAGCCTCGGACATGGCCGGTACCGTGGTCGCGGTCGGCGAGGGCGTTACGCGCTTTCAGAGTGGCGACAAAGTCATCTCCACCTACATTACCAACTGGATCGACGGCAATCCGAAAACCTGGGCCGAGATGCCGACCCAGGGTGGGCCGATTCCCGGCATGTTGGCGCAGTACGTTGCCACGCCGGCCGACTGGTGCGTGCGCGCGCCGAAAAACCTCAGTGCAGTCGAGGCCAGCACACTGCCGATCGCCGCACTGACCGCGTGGATGGCGTTGATCGAACTGGGTCATCTGCACGCCGGGCAAACCGTGGTGGTGCAAGGCACTGGCGGGGTTTCGCTGTTTGCCGTGCAACTGGCGGCGGCCAGTGGCGCCAACGTCATCGTCACCAGCAGCAGCGACGACAAGATCGCCCAGGCCATCGCCCTGGGCGCCACTCATGGCATCAACCGCAGCACCACACCGGACTGGCACACCGCTGTGCTGGAACTGACCGACGGGCGCGGCGCCGATCACATTCTGGAGATGGCCGGCGGCGACAACCTCGGGCGCTCTCTGCAGGCAGTGGTGCCTGGAGGTCGGGTGTCGATCATCGGCCTGCTCGATTCTGACGAGTTGCGCACGCCGATCATGCCGCTGCTCGGCAGCCGCGCCTCAATCGTTGCGGTGGCCGTCGGCCCGCGTCGGGCGCTGGAGGACATGGTGCGGATGATCGATCACCACGGGATCAAACCGGTGATCGATGCGACCTATGCCTTCGATCAGGTGACTGAAGCGTTCGCCCATCTCAATCGCGGGGCGTTCGGCAAGGTTGTGGTCGATTTCAACAAGGCCTGAAACCACCTGTAGGAGTGAGCCTGCTCGCGATGGCGGTGAATCAGTCACCGATGATGCCGAATGACACACCGCCATCGCGAGCAGGCTCACTCCTACAAGGGGCCGTGTTGTCTGGGTAATTTTTCTTTTTTTTTGATGAGAGTCTATGAACCGTTCCCCCCATCCCATGTCCGTCATGCCCTTCATCATTCTGGGCCTGTTCGGGCTGTACACCCTGGAACTCGGCGTGGTCGGCATTCTGCCGCTGATCGTCGAGCGTTTCGGTGTCAGTGTCGCCCAGGCCGGTTTGCTGATGAGCCTGTTCGCGTTCATCGTCGCGCTGTCCGGGCCGTTTCTGGTGCTGGTGTTCTCGCGGTTCGACCGCAAGAAAGTGCTGGTCGGTGCGTTGCTGTGTTTTTCCGTCAGCAGCGTGCTGTCGGCCTATGCGCCGAACTATTCGACGTTGATGGCGCTGCGCATTGTTCCGGCGATGTTGCACCCGGTGTTTTTCTCGGCGGCGTTTGCTGCGGCGATTTCGCTGTACCCCAGGGAGCGTGCGACCCACGCGACCACGGTCGCCTTCATCGGTACCACCCTCGGACTGGTGTTCGGTGTGCCGATTACCGCATGGGTCGCCGGACGGTTTTCTTATGAGGCGTCGATTCTGTTCTGCGCCGTCGCGACGTTGCTCGCCGGGCTCGGATTGCTGCTCAAGTTGCCTCGGCAGACCGCTGCGCCGGAGAGCTTCGCAAGTCAGCTGTCGATCCTGAAAAAGCCGCCGGTGTGGCTGGCGATCATCGCCACGGTGCTGGTGTTCACCACCAAGTTTGCGGTGTACAGCTACGCCGCCGAATACCTGAAAAACCAGACCGGCCTGGACGGTGAAACCATCAGTTTCCTGTTGGTGATCTTCGGTGTCGGCGGGGTGCTGGGCAACCTGTTGGCCGGGCGCGCACTGGCCACACATCTGGTGGCGACTGCGTTGCTGTTTCCGATTCTGTTGAGCATCGCCTACCTGATTCTGGCGGTGTTCGGCAGTGCTTCGCTGGGCTCGATGTTGCTTATCGTGCTGCTGTGGGGCGCGATTCACACCAGCGGCATGATCATCACCCAGATGTGGCTGACCAGCGCCGCGCCCGAGGCGCATTCGTTCGCCACCAGCCTGTATGTATCGGCGGCCAATGCCGGGATCGCCCTCGGTTCGTGGATCGGTGGGGTGTTTATCGACACCTGGGGCCTGCCGGCCACGATCTGGTGCGGGTTGCTGTTTGCGCTGCTGTCGTTGCTGACGATTGGCGCCAAGGCCATGTTCTATGGCGGTCGTGAAGAGCGCCCGAACCTGAGCGGGGCAAGCGTCGCCTAGTGCGCCTTGCGCAGAGCGCCGATAAAGGCTTGCAACGCTGACGACATCTGGCGATTGCTCGGGTAATACAGGTAGAACGCGGGGAAGGGTGTCGACCACTCTTCCAGCAGCGCCACCAGTGCACCGCTGTCGAGTTCGTCCTTGATCCACTCACGGATCCATACCGTGATACCCAGCCCATCCAGCGCCGATTGCATGGCAACGGCGCAGTCACTGACCACCAGAGAACCTTTCACGCTCAATTCGAACGGCATGCCATCGCGGAAAAACCGCCACTTGTACAGCCCGGACTCCCCGGAACGCCGCCAGTTTACGCAGCGGTGATCCAGCAAGTCGGCCGGCTCGTGCGGGCGACGTTTGCCTTGCAGGTAGTCGGGCGAGGCGATGGCGATCTGCGTCAGCGGTTCGCTGAGTTTGAGCGCGACCATGTCTTGTTCGATGAACTCACCCAGACGAATCGCCGCGTCGTAGCCTTGGGCAACGATGTCGGCGGTGCTGTCGTCGGTGGTCAGTTCGAGCTTGATGTCCGGGTAGGTCGCTTGAAATGCCGGCAGGATCGGTTGGATGAAGTGCAGCATCGCTACCTGCGGCGCGCAGATGCGCAGGGTGCCGACCGGTGTGTCGCGGTAGTCGTTGAGTTGTTCCAGCGCTGCGTCCAGATCGGCAAAGATCTCGCCCAGGCGTTCGAACAATTTACTCCCGGCCTCGGTGGTCGACACGCTGCGCGTGGTGCGATTGAGGAGGCGTACCCCCAGACGCTCTTCCAGACCCTTGATGGTCTGGCTCAGTGCCGACGCTGAAACCCCCAGCGCTTGGGCGGCGCGGGAGAAATTGCGCTCGCGGGCAACGGCAAAAAATGCCCTGAGATGGCCAAACTCTTGGTCGCGCATTATGTATGCCCAGCTTCACAATGTTTGTAGATGTTTTGGCATTCTAAATAAAGCTTCCGGGTCAGACAATGCGGCTACAGGCCAATGCGCCGACCGTCACCCTGGAGCCCACCATGTCTTTCAATGCTCATTTCGATGTTTTGACTTCCGCGCTCAAACCGTTGCCCGATGCTCAACGCTTGCTACTGATCAAGGGCGGAACCCTGGTCACCCAGGACGAACGCCTGGGCAATTTCATCGAAGGCGATGTGCTGATTCGTGGCACGGAAATCGTCGAGGTCGGCGTAGGCCTCAATGCTCCCGACGCTGAAGTCATCGATGCCAAAGGCATGATCGTGATTCCCGGCATGGTCGATACCCATCGCCACGCGTGGGAAGGTCAGTTGCGCCGGATCAACCCGAACTCGCCGACGCTTGAAGACTACTGCAACGCCACGCATTTTTCCTTTGCCAAATACTACCGTCCGCAAGATATGTACGTCGGCAACCTGCTGACGGCGCTGGGTGCGATCAACGCCGGCATCACCACCATCATCGATAACTCACACAACGCCCGCAGCGGCGCGCATTCCGATGCGGCCATCGACGCTTTGCACGACGCCGGCATCCGCGCGGTGCATGCGCCGGGTGCGCCGTTGTCCGGTGAGTGGGAGTCCACGCAGTGGCCGGGCGATCTGCGCCGTATCAAAGACAAGTACGCCGGTTCGCCCGACTCGCTGGTGACCCTGGCGATGATGGCGCAACTCGACCGCGAACAATGGGCAGTTGCCCGCGAATTGGGCCTGAATATCGTCACCGAATTCTTCGGCGCCGGTATGGCGGCGGAGCTGGATGCGCTGCACGAAGAGGGCCTGCTGGGCCCGGACAATATTTTCAACCACTGCACCTGCCTGCCGGATCACGGTTGGTCGATCCTGCGCCACGCCGGGGTCAAGGTGAACGTCTGCCCGCGCTCCGACGCGCACTACGGGCTCGAAGACGGCGTGTTCGCCTGGCAGAAAGCTGTCGATCACGGCCTGCATCCGGGCCTGAGCGTCGACAACGAAAGCTCTTACGGCGGCGACATGTTCGGTGAAATGCGCGTGGCGTTTTACCTGCAACGGGCGGCGGCGCACAGCGCGCGTTTCCATGGTCAGCCTGCGCCGGAACTGGTCAGCGCCGCGCAACTGCTCAAGGCCGCCACCCTTGATGGCGCTGCATGCGCCGGCCTCGAAGCGAGCATCGGCAGCATCACTCCGGGCAAGCAGGCCGACATCGTGCTGATCCGCACCGACAACCTCAGCGTCTACCCGTCGAACAACGCCCTGGGCACGGTGGTGCACGCCGCCGAACGCGGCGATATCGACACCGTGATCATCGCCGGGCGCATTCGCAAACAGGCGGGCGTGGTGCTGGGCGTGGATCGCGAACAACTGAACCGGGCCACGGAAGAGTCGCGCAGCTACCTGTTCAATGCCGCCGGTTACAGCCCTGATCCTTTCGCGGAGCATTTCGCCCCGCTGCATGCCCACTGAGAGGTGCACGGTCATGATCCTGATTTCCTTTGTGCTGGCCTTGCTGGCCGGTGTGGCGATTGCCGTGCAAGCGGCGGTTAACAGTCAGTTGGCCGGGGCCATGACCGGCAACACGCTGGCAGCGGCGTTCTACTCGTTTCTCAGCGGCATGCTGGTGCTGGGTGCACTGGCATGGATGCGCGGTGGTCTGGGCGATGCCTTGAGTGTGATCCCGGCGCAACCCGGCTGGCGTCTGGTCGGTGGCGTGCTCGGTGCCGGGGCGATTTTCTGCACCGTGTGGCTGGCGCCGCGTATCGGTCTGGCGAATCTGCTGGTGCTGGTCATCGCCGGGCAGTTGCTGTCGTCGGTGGCGATCGATCACTTCGGCTGGCTGGGCGCAGTGGTCCGTCCGGCGGCATCGATCAAGATCGCGGGCGCAGTGGTGGTGCTGCTGGGCGTGGCGCTGACGCTGTTTGGTGAGCGGCTGATCGCGATGCTCGCCCGGTCTTTCTGACCCGCGAATCTGCCCATGTGGAAGCGGGCTTGCTCGCGACAGCGGTGTATCAGGCAATGAAGGTGCTGGATGTACTGACGCTTTCGCGAGCAAGCCCGCTCCCACAGGGGGATACGGGTTTGCCTGAGTCTTCTACGAACAACTTCATAGGTGTCGCCGTGACTGCATTCATTCATTCGGGGATGCGCAATGGATTGTCGACCCTGGCCGGCGCATTGCTGCTGGCAAGTTTCAGCAACGGAGCTCACGCGGATTTTTTCGCCGATTCTCATGCGTCGTTCGAAACCCGCAATGTCTACTTCAATCGGGATTTCCGTGATGGCCCATCAACCCTGCAATCAAAACGCGAGGAGTGGGCACAGGGCCTGATGCTCAAGTTCGAGTCCGGGTATACGCCGGGGTTGGTGGGGTTTGGGGTCGACCTGCTGGGCATGGTTGGTGTGCGTCTGGATTCCAGTCCCGATCGCGCCGGCAGCGGTTTGTTGCCGGTGCGCAGTGATGGGCGCGCAGCCAGTGAGTACGGCAAATTGGGAGTGACGGCCAAGGTCAAAATCGCCAAAACCGAGCTGAAGGCCGGGTCGTTGATCCCGGTCCTGCCGACACTGCGCCCGCAGGACGGGATGATCCTGCCTCAGTCGTTTCGGGGTGCGATGGTGATCTCGCAGGATCTGCCGGGTGTGGTGCTGACGGCGGGGCAACTGGATCGGGTCAAGGGGCGCAATGACACCAGCTACGAGCCGATTGCGCTGAACAACAAGAACAACCGCTTCGTCACCAATGCCCAGGGCGCGCACCTGAATCTGGTCGGCGTGGATCGGCAGGTGAACGACAACCTCAAGGTCAGTTATCACTACGCGTCGCTGAGCGATGTCTACGATCAACACTTCGTCGGGCTCACCGATACGCGGCCCATGGCCGGCGGCACAGTGAGCAGCGATCTGCGGTTTTTCTCCAGTGAAAGCCAGGGCGCGGCGAAGGCCGGGAAGATCCGCAATCAGGCGCTCAACGGTATGTTCGGTTACGCTGCGGGCGGGCACAAAGTCAGCGTCGGCTATCAGGCGATGCTCGGCGACAGCGCATTTCCCTACGTCGAGGGCAGCGATGCCTATCTGGTCAACTATGCGCAGATCGGCGATTTCGCCGAAGCGAAGGAGCGCTCGTGGCAAGTGCGTTATGACTTCGATTTTGAGCGCTTGGGCATTCCCGGCCTGACTTTCATGAGCCGCTACATCGATGCCGATCATGCGCAAGTGGCCGGCAAGACCAGCCAGGAATGGGAACGCAATACCGAGGTCAAGTACGTGATCCAGAGCGGCACGTTCAAGGACGTTGCCTTGCGTTTGCGCAACGCGACTTATCGCTCGTCGTTCAGCCGCGATGCCGATGAAACACGGATCCTCATCACCTACACCAAAGCGCTGTGGTGAAGTTCATCCGCGATACCGCAGCACCTCCACCAACAACGCAAACGCCGGCGCCGCCTGCCGTCGGCTCGGGTAGTACAGGTGATAACCGGCGAAGGTCGGGCACCAGTCTGCCAGCACTTGCAGCAGACGCCCGTCGGCGAGATACGGAGCGACGATGTTTTCCGGGATGTAGCTCAGACCAAAACCGTCCAGTGCGGCGTCGAGCAGCGGGTAGACGCCGTTCAGGGTGACCTGCCCGGATACCCGCACCTTGAGGCTTTCGCCGTCCTTCTCGAACTCCCAGGTGTACAGCCCGCCGTTGGTCGGCAGGCGCAGGTTGTTGCAGGCGTGCGCGGTGAGGTCACGCGGTGTTTGCGGCTTTTCACGTTTGGCGAAATAGGCCGGCGAGCCGACCACCGCCATGCGCATGTCGGGGCCGATGCGGGTGGCGATCATGCCTTGTGCCACGTCTTCGCCCAGGCGCACGCCGGCGTCAAAGCCTTGCCCGGCGATGTCGACAAAGCCATAGTCGCAGCACACCTCGACGGAGATGTCCGGGTACTTGGGCAGAAATTCCTTGAGCACCGGACGCAGCAACCAGTTCAGCGAATGGTCGGTGGCGCTGATACGGATCCGGCCTGCCGGGGTTTCGCGCAGGTTGCTCAGGGCCGCCAGTTCCAGTTCGATCTCTTCGAAGCGCGGCCCGATGGTCTGCAGCAGATGTTCGCCGGCCTCGGTCGGGGAGACGCTGCGCGTGGTGCGGGTCAGCAGGCGCAGGCCCAGGCGCGCTTCGAGGGCGCGGATGGTATGGCTGAGCGCCGATTGCGAGACGCCGAGTCTGGCCGCGGCTTTGGTGAAACTGCGCTCGCGGGCCACGGCGAGGAAGGCGAGCAGGTCACTGGCGTTTTCTCGAAGCATTGATGAGTGTCCTGCATAAGTTTTTTCGAATTCTAGTCGATTATCTGAAGAGTCTGGCTCGTTAAAGTGACGCAAGTTCCCTGTAGGAGCTCTCGTACAACTTTGGAGTCTTGTGATGAATTCAATTGCAACTGCGCAGGTCCCACGTGTAATCGTCACCGCCAACGGTTCTCAGCCCTCGGCCAAGGGCCCGGCAGACTGGTTCACCGGCACGGTGCGTGTCGATGCGCCATTCAAGGGCAGCGATGCCGCCCGCGTCAGCGGCGCCACGGTGACCTTCGAGCCGGGCGCGCGCACGGCGTGGCACACCCATCCATTGGGGCAGACGTTGATCGTCACCGCCGGCGCCGGTTTTGTACAGGAGTGGGGTCAGCCGGTTCGGCAGATTCGCCCTGGCGATACCGTATGGATCGCTCCCGGTGCCAAGCATTGGCACGGCGCTGCGGCGAATACCGCGATGACCCATATAGCGATCGCCGAAGCGCTCGATGGCAAGGTGGTGGACTGGATGGAGCAGGTCACTGATGCGCAGTATCAGAAAGCGGAATGACGCCCTGAGCCCTAGTACCCCATGCAAGTGCGCTAGCATTTTTCGTGCGTAGTGACACTTGTTACCAAATGAAATATATTCGCATTCATGTAGGTTGCCCCCCTCCAGGATGCCGCTGTGCCCGCTCATTTTCCTTCCGCCCAATCCCCGCGCAATCAGTTGCTGTCGTTGCTTTACAGCGACCATCACGGCTGGTTGCAGAACTGGCTGCGCAAAAAGCTTGGTTGTTCGCAACGGGCGGCGGATCTGGCGCAGGACACCTTTATCCGCGTGCTGACTCTCGCCGAGCCCGAGCGTTTGCAGGAGCCACGGGCCTTCCTGACGACCACGGCAATTCGTCTGCTGATCGATGGCGAGCGCCGACGCAAGCTGGAGCGGGCGTATCTGGCGGTGCTCGCGCATGAAAGCGAAGACGCGGCGGCGATCAGCCCGGAAGATTTCCATCAGATCATCGAATTGCTCGAATCCATCGCGCGTCTGCTCGAAGGTCTGGCGGAGAAACCGCGCCGGGCGTTTCTGCTCAATCGTCTGGATGGCTGGAGCCACGCCGAAATTGCCGAACATCTCGGCGTATCAAAAAGCATGATCAAGCAGTACATCGCTCAGGTCATGGTGCATTGCTATGTCGCGTTGTATGGCGGTGCGCCGTGATCAGCGGGTCGGAGCCGAGTCATGAAACGGTGGTCGCAGCGGCGCAATGGCTGTCGCTGCTGCATTCCGGCGAGGCCAGTGAGCAGCAGCGTCAGGCGTTCGCCCAATGGCGTGAGGCCGACCCGAGTCATGCGCTGGCGGCGTCACGTCTGGCGTTGCTATGGGGGCGTTTTGACGGCTTGCCCAACAGCCGCGCGCGCAAGACCCTTGACCGGGTGCTGACATCGAAACGCGGCAGCACCCTGCGCCGCACCGGCACGTGCCTGGCTGTGCTGATCGCCGCAAGCGTGGCGTGGCAAGGCGTGCAGCAGGGGCCGGTGTGGCTGGCCGACCAACGTACTGCCGTGGGCGAGCGGCGCGATTTGATGCTGGCCGATCACAGTCATTTGAAGCTCAACAGCGACTCGGCGGTGGACCTGCATTTCGACGGCCAGCAACGGCTGATCGATCTCAAGCGCGGCGAACTGTGGGTCGAGGTGGCGAAGGACCCGCAGCGGCCATTCGTGGTGCGCACCGAGCACGGCACCGTGACAGCACTTGGCACGCAGTTTCTGGTGCGTCGCGAAGCCGGGCAGACCCAGGTTACCGTACTGGAATCGGCGATTGCCGCACGCCCGGTCGAGCATCCGGAGAACGCTGTGCGTGTCGCGGCCGGTCAGCAGGCCACGGTGTTTGCCAACCATGTCGACAGCCCGACGTCACTGGGCCATAGCGACCCGGCGAGCTGGACACGCGGCGTGCTCAAGGTTGACGACCGTCCGTTGGTGGAAGTGCTTGATGAGCTGGCGCGATATCGCTCGGGTGTCATGCATTTTGATCGGCAGGCGCTGGCCGGACTGCGAGTGTCGGGTTCGTTTCCGCTCGGCGACAGCAACGCGGCGCTGGCGGCCTTGCAGACCAACCTGCCGATCCGCGTGCAGCGTTTTACCGATTGGCTGGTGTTGATCAAACCCGAATCCTGAACCCGATACAAAACCTGCAGGCTCACTCCTACAGTGGATTTCGGTGGTCTGAAAAAATAAATCAACGGTCCACTGTCCCTTTCCCGAACTCCCCCGTCATGGCCTGAGAAACCAAAACAACTTCCAGGAATTCATCCATGACCCGCCCCGTTGTCCGGCTGCATCCACTCGCTGCCGCGCTGTTTCCGATCTTTCTCGCCGGTGCCGCGCTGCCGGCGGTCGCTGACGACGCCAGTGTCGCCCAGAGCCGCGTGCAAACCTTCGCGGTACCGGCCGGTGACCTGAGCGTGGCTCTGAGTACGTTGGCCGAGCAGGCTGGGGTGGCGCAGGCGTTCGATCCGGCGCTGACCCGTGGCAAGCAGACCCCGGGCCTGAACGGTCGCTACACCCTGGAAATGGCGCTGGCGCGGCTGCTCAGTGGCAGCGGTCTGGAAGCCGTGCAGGTCGGTTCGACTTACCGCTTGCAGGCATTGCCGTCGGGGGCCGGCCAGGTGCAACTCGACAGTCTGTCGATCAGTGCGCCGGAAGTGGTCGATGGACCGTTCGGGCCGGTTGACGGCTACGTCGCGCAGAACAGCATCAGCGCGACCAAGACCGGCACGCCGATCCACGAAACCCCGCAATCGATTTCGGTCATCACCCGCGAGCGAATGGAAGCGCAAGGCGTGCAGTCGGTGAACGAAGCGTTGCGTTACACCCCGGGCGTGTCGAGCTACGGCGCCAACAATCGTTCGGACTGGTACACAGTGATTCGCGGTTTCTCGCCGACCACTTACCTCGACAGCCTGCAACTGCCGACCACCATCAACCTGGCGAGCTGGATGGTCGATCCGTACATGCTCGAACGCGTTGAAGTGCTGCGTGGCCCGGCCGGCGTGCTCTACGGGCAAGGTGATCCTGGTGGCGTGATCAACCAGGTGTCCAAGCGTCCGAGCGCGGTGGCAGCCAACGAAGTCGGCGTGCAGTACGGCACCGATGCGCGCAAGCAGATCAACTTCGACAGCACCGGCCCGCTCGACGATCAGGGCGTGTGGTCGTACCGCATGGTCGGCGTGCTGCGCGATCAGGACATCAAGGACACCCCGTGGCAGGACAAACGCCAGGCGCTGGCGCCGTCGATTACCTTCGCGCCGGACGACGACACCCGCTTCACCTTGCTGGCCAGTTATCTGTACGACGACAGCAACTCCGGAGACGGTTTCTATCCGTCGGCTGGCACCATCGACTACAACCCCAACGGCCACATCAAGCGCAACATCTTTGAGGCCGACAAAGACTTCCAGAAGTACGAAAAGCGCCAGTACTCATTCGGTTATGAATTCTCCAAACGCCTGAGCGAAACCTGGCAAGTGCGGCAGAATCTGCGTTATTCGCACCTCGATCTGAACGACAACATGATCTACGGCGGCGGCTTCCAGGAAGGCTCGCTGACGACCATCGACCGTTGGGCCGGCATCGCCGACTTCACCTACAAACGCTGGACCGTGGACAATCAGGCGCAGGCCGATTTCAGCGTTGGCGGCATCGATCACACGGTGCTGCTGGGTCTGGATTACCAGCATCAGGATGCCACCGACAAAGAGGTCTATGCCCTCGCGGCACCGGTCAATGCGTATAACCCGGTATTCGTGCCGTTCGACCGTTCGGTGTTCAACGACCCGGACAAAAGTTACCCGAGCAACATCGATTCGACTTTGAATCAGACCGGTCTGTACCTGCAGGATCAGTTGAAATTCGACGACCACTGGCGCCTGACCCTCAGCGGTCGCTATGACTGGGCCACCAGCGAAACCCAGGATCATCTGGCACACACCACGACCAACCAGAAAGATGAAGCCTTCAGCGGCCGTGCCGGTCTGGTGTATCTGGCGGACAACGGCCTGGCGCCGTACGTCAGTTACTCCACCGCGTTCACCCCGAACGCCGGTCTGGATGCCAACGGCAAACCGTTCGACCCCACCGAGGCCAAGCAGTACGAAGCCGGGATCAAGTTCGCGCCCAAGGACACCAACGCTTCGGTGACCGCCGCAGTGTTCCAGATCACCCAGACCAACGTGCTGACGCCCGGCCCGGTCAACCCGAATTACTCGGTGCAGACCGGTGAAATCCGCTCCCGAGGTTTCGAGCTGGAAGGCACGGCCAGCATGAGCCGTGAGCTGGACGTGATCGCCAGTTACACCTATCAGGACGTGAAGATCACCAAGGCCAATGACGTCAGCGAAGGCAAGACCCCGACGTTCATCCCGATCCCGCGCAACATGGCGTCGCTGTGGGGCGACTACACCTTCCATGACGGCTGGTTGAAGAACTTCGGTCTTGGCGCTGGGGTACGTTATGTCGGACGCAATCCGGGAGCGGCGGACAACTCGCTGAACATCCCGTCGTACACCGTGTTCGATGCCTCGGCGCACTATGTGACCGGGCCGTGGAAACTGGCGCTGAACGTCACCAACCTGACCAACGACGACTACATCTCCGGTTGCTACGACGCGACCCGTTGCCTGTATGGCAATCCGCGCACCGCAGTGGCATCGGCGACGTATCGCTGGTGATGGAGAACGCCCCTCTCTGCGCAGGGAGGGGCGATTCTGTGCAGCTGCTTCAGATCATCGGCGGCAACGAAGAGAGGATCTTGTCCAGCGTAATCGGATACTCGCGCACCCGCGCCCCGGTGGCGTTGTAGATCGCATTCGCCACCGCCGCGCTCACACCACAAATCCCCAGTTCCCCCACGCCCTTGGCTTTCATCGGTGAAGAAATCGGGTCGGTCTCGTCGAGGAAAATAACCTCCTGATGCGGGATGTCGGCATGCACCGGCACCTCGTATCCGGCCAGATCGTGATTGACGAAAAAGCCCAAGCGCTTGTCCACCGCCAGCTCCTCCATCAACGCTGCGCCAACGCCCATGGTCATCGCGCCGATCACCTGGCTGCGCGCGGCTGTCGGGTTGAGAATCCGTCCCGCCGCGCACACCGCAAGCATGCGTCGCACGCGGACTTCACCGGTAGCAGCATCCACCGCCACTTCGACGAAATGCGCACCGAAAGTCGACTGTTGATACTGCTTGGCAAGGTCGGCGAACTCGATGCTGTCCTCAGCCACGACGGCGCCATTTTTTGCGGCGTCACGCAGCGGCAGGGTCTTGCCGGCGGCGCTTACCTGACCGTCGGCGAACTCGACGTCACCCCCGGTCATGCCCAGCTTCGTCGCCACTGCTTCGCGCAGTTTCATGCACGCGGCATAGACCCCGGCGGTCGAGCAGTTGGCGCCGAACTGGCCGCCGGAGCCGGATGACACCGGGAAGGTTGAATCGCCCAGACGCACGGTCACATCCGCCAGCGGCACGCCCATCATCTCGGCGGCCGTCTGGGCGATGATGGTGTAGCTGCCGGTGCCGATATCGGTCATGTCGGTTTCCACCGAGACCTTGCCATCGTGCTCCAGCCGCACCCGCGCGCCGGACTTGAGCAACAGGTTATTGCGGATCGCTGCCGCGACGCCCATGCCGATCAGCCAGCGACCTTCGCGACGGCTGCCGGGTGTCGCGTTGCGCTGGTTCCAGGCGAATTTTTCCGCGCCGGTCTGCAGGCATTCGATCAGTCGCCGCTGGGAGAACGGGCGCTCGGTTTTCACCGGATCGACCTGCGTGTCGTTGAGGATGCGGAACTGCACCGGGTCGAGCTTGAGCTGCTCGGCCATCTCGTCCATGGCGATTTCCAGCGCCATCAGCCCCGGTGCTTCACCCGGCGCGCGCATGGAGTTGCCCTCGGGCAAATCCAGTGGCGCCCGGCGCATGGTCACCCGGCGATTTTCCCCGGCATAAAGCAACTGGCTCGGCTGCGCGGCGACTTCAACCTTGCCGTCCTTGAGGTTGCCCGACCAGCCTTCGTGGGCGATGGCGCTGAGTTTGCCGTCCGCCGTCGCACCCAGGCGAATGCGCTGGATCGTGGCCGGGCGGTGGGTGGTGTTGTTGGCCATTTGCGGGCGAGCGAGAGCAACTTTCACCGGGCGATTGGCCAGGCGCGCACCGAGAGCGGCGAGAATCGCGTCCGCACGAATGAACAGTTTGCCGCCGAAGCCACCGCCAATGTACGGCGAGATCAGGCGTACGTTTTCCTTGGGCAGGCCAAGGGTGGTGGCGACGTCGCCGACGCTCCAGGCGATCATCTGGTTGGACGTCCACAAGGTCAGTTGATCGCCTTTCCACGCGGCAAGGGTCGCGTGCGGTTCCATCATCGCGTGGGACTGGTCGGGTGTGGTGTAGGTCTGGTCGAACTGCACCGGCGCGGCGGCGAAAGCCGAGTCGAAATCGCCGTGGGTGACGTCGGGCAACTCGTCGTCTTCGACACCTTGGTCGCGCACGTTGGCCAGCTCGAATTCGCCTTTGGCCGTGACATAGTCGACCTTGACCAGTTGCGCCGCGGCACGGGCCTGTTCGAAGGTCTCGGCGACCACCAGTGCCACAGCCTGGTGATAGTGCTGCACCTCGGAATCGGCGAGCAGCGGCGCCGAGTTGTATTTGCCTTTGCCGAGCTTGCCGGCATTCGCGGCGGTGACGATAGCCAGCACGCCGGGCGCGGCTTCGGCAGCGTCGAGGTCGATATGGCTGATGTGGCCCTTGGCGATGGCCGAGCCGACCATGAAACCGTAAGCCTGATTCGCCACGGCCTCGTGCTGCTCATAGGCATAAGGTGCCTGACCGCTGGTTTTCAGCGGGCCTTCAACGCGGTCGGTGGGTTTGCCGATCACCTTCAACTGGTCGATCGGATTGGTGGTGGCGGGCGTGTCGAATTTCATGCCTCGTCCCTCGCTTGCGCCAACACCGAGCCGAGCGTGCGCTCGACCAGGGTCAGTTTGAATTGGTTGTCGTGGGTCGGCGTGGCGCCGTCGAGCAGGCGTTCGCTGACGGCTTTTGCGCCTTTAGGCAGCAATGCTTCGGCGGCTTCGACCCGCCACGGTTTCGGCGCGATGCCACCCACCGCCACACGGCCGCTGCCGTCCTTGTGCAGGATCAGACCGACCGACACCAGCGCAAAGGCATAGGAGGAGCGATCGCGCACCTTGTGATAAATGTGCGTGCCGCCAACCGGGGCGGGCAGGGTTACCGAAGTGATGAACTCGCCGGGCGTGAGGCTGGTTTCGATGTTCGGCGTGTTGCCCGGCAACTGATGAAAATCGGCGATGGCGATGCTGCGCGTGCTGCCGTCGGGTTTGACCGTTTCAATCTGTGCATCGAGAGCGCGCATGGCAATCGCCATGTCGCTCGGGTGGGTGGCGATGCAGGCGTCGCTGACGCCGATCAGCCCCAGTTGGCGACTGACCCCGCCAATCGCCGCGCAGCCACTGCCTGGCTGGCGTTTGTTGCAGGCCTGATTGACGTCATAAAAGTACGGGCAACGGGTGCGTTGCAGCAGGTTGCCGGCGGTGCTCGCCATGTTGCGTAACTGGCCCGAGGCTCCGGCGAGCAAGGCGCGGGAGAGCAGGGCGTAGTCCTTGCGCACGCGGCTGTCGGCTGCCAGATCGGTGTTGCGCACCAGTGCGCCGATGCGCAATCCGCCTTCAGGTGTGGCTTCGATTTGATCAAGGCCCAGATGGTTGATGTCGATCAGGTGCAGCGGGGTTTCGATGTCGAGTTTCATCAGGTCCAGCAGGTTGGTGCCACCGGCGATGAACTTCGCACCGTCGACCTGCGCCGCCTGTGCTGCGGCTGCGGCGGGGGAGTCGGCGCGGCTGTAATTGAACGCTCTCATGCCGGCACCTCCGCGACTTCAGTGATGGCTTCGATGATGTTCGAGTAGGCGCCGCAACGGCAGATGTTGCCGCTCATGCGCTCCTGGAATTCGCTGGCGATCAATTGTGGAGCTTCGGTCAGGCTCGGGCTGACGTGGCTGGGAATGCCATCGCGAATTTCCTTGAGCACTGCCACCGCCGAACAGATCTGCCCCGGCGTGCAATAGCCGCACTGGTAACCGTCGTGCTTGATGAACGCGGCCTGCATCGGATGCAGTGCGTCGGGCATGCCGAGGCCTTCTATGGTGGTGATTTCGCTGCCGTCTTGCATCACCGCCAGGGTCAGGCAGGCATTGATCCGGCGCCCATCGGCGATCACCGTGCAGGCACCGCACTGGCCGTGATCGCAGCCTTTTTTGCTGCCGGTCAGGTGCAGGTGTTCGCGCAGGGCGTCGAGCAGGGTGGTGCGGTTGTCGACTTCCAGGGATTGCGGTTTACCGTTGACTTGAATCGTCACTTTACTCATGGCCGATTGCTCCAGATTGGCCGCATAGGCCTTGAGGCTGATGAAGGGCGGCATGGCAAACGCCACGGCCGTTACGGCGCCCAGGATCAGAAATTTGCGTCTGGAAAGCGTCATGCTTCAATTCCTCTCTATCAGGCGGCAGGGTATTGAATGACCCAAACGGGCGCGCCGGCATGTTTGCCAGTCTCATTTCAAGACTGACCCATGATCAGAGGAAAAGGTTTTTGCGGATTTTCGCTATAGAGTTATGCGAAGGGCTCATGAATTAAAAGCCCCTGCAGAAGCAGCCTTTGGCATTTTCTGCAGGGGAAGGGCAATTAAAAGTGAGCGCTCGCCCGGACGCTGGAATGCGCAGGCGCGGTGGCCTCGAGATCCAGCAAATGGGTGGCGAGTATGTCGCTCAGAAAGCGGAACTGATCGTTGATGCCGACCACTTCATTGCTGAAGTGATTGCTCGCGGCGGGCATCAGCACATCGTCGAAATCTTCGTTGAACAGCAGCGCTTGGGTCTTGCGGGAGACAACCTGCTGGTCGTAGTAGTTGCTGCCGAACACCGGGAAGCTCACGGAGAGGGTGATGGTGCGAATCATGATGGGTACTCCTCGTTGCGTCTCGGATGGGTGAATCGTGCCTCTGCCGGCTGGCGGGCGGAAGGCAATCGTGGCGATGGTGAATATCGACGGCGTTGATGGTCAGGTTCTTTCAGCGGGACTGATGGCCTCATCGCGAGCAGGTTCGCTCCCACATGGGAGCGCATTTCAAAGTGGGAGCGAGCCTGCTCGCTGGGCCAGCCTGGCCACAACCGATAAATGGCCCAATACCCGCACCTATACTCAAATCTGTTTTCCTCCATTCAAGGACTCCACCACCGTGAACCTGCGTGCGCTGAGCGTCGCCGCACTGTTGCTGCTGGCAGGCTGTTCCTCCTCGGCGCGGGCCCCGGTGACGCCGCCTGCCGTGGTGGTTTCACCCGCCACCTGGCAGCAAATCGACCGCGACATCGTCAGCGCCTCGCAGCAGTCCACCGAGCAGGTCAGGGTGTTTGCCCAAGGTTCGATGGAACATTGGCGTATTCGCGTCTATGAGCAAACTGAAGAAAATTTCATTCCGTGGTTCAGCAGCTACTGGACCCAGGAATGGCTGTCGATGAAAGTCAGTTGGTACACCATCAGCGCCAGCGGCGAGCAGGATGCGTCGACCAAGCGCCTGGCGACCTATCTGCTTGAGCAATATCAGAAAAGAGTGCTGGCGCCGGTGGCGGTAGAGATCGATCCGGACGCGATCCTCGGTCAGGCCACGGCGTTTTATGCGCAGTTGATGGCCAAGCAAATGCCACTCATCGCCCAGCGTTACGGTGTGCCGGTGGCCCAGCTCTACGGGCACCTGCAGAAAGTCCCGGCCATTGCCCTGGGGCCGCCGCCCGCACGGGATGCTTCGCTGTATCAGATCGTCAGCACCGAACCGCTGAACACGCTGCCGGCGTATGCCGCACTGATCGACAAGATTCACACCGAGGGCGGCAGCAAGGGCATCGCTGGAACCGACGCTGGCATGGCGCCGGTCGCCAAGCGCGCCAGCCAGCGGATGGAAGCGGAGATGGCCCCGCGCGGGGCGGCGAGTGCCGTGGCGGCTGCGGCGGGCAAGTTGGTCGGCGGGGTGATCTCGATCGGTGTGGCGGGCATCCGCGCGATCATCCAGGCCAGTGACCGGCCCGACAGCGAAGCGCTGATTCGCAGCAGCCTGGGCAGCACGTTCGACAAGGCCTGGCTGAAACTGTTGCAGAACCCGACCACCGGGGTCATGGCCGGTACGCTGCATATCGCCGGGCAGGTCGAAGGCAGCCTCGGCGGGGCAGAGCAACCGTCGGTCGGACTGGGCGTCAACCGTGTCGAATGGCGGCCGCCGGAATCGACTACCCAGCAGATCGAACCCAACGTGCAAGGAGATTGATCATGGCTTACATCGATATTTTTGTAGCACCTGTGCCGACTGCCAATCGCGAACAGTACAAAAAACACTGTGAGATCGCCGCGAAACTGTTCAAGGAATTCGGCGCCCTAAGCGTGGTGGAATGCTGGGGCGATGACGTGCCGGACGGCAAGCTCACCTCGTTTCCGATGGCGGTAAAACTCAAGGAAGGTGAAACCGTGGCGTCAGGCTGGCTGATCTGGCCGGACAAAGCCACCCGCGATGCCGGCATGGCGAAAATGATGGAAGACCCACGCATGAAACCCGATATCAACCCGATGCCGTTTGACGGGCAGCGGATGATCTATGGCGGTTTCACCAATCTCCTCGAACCCTGAGACCACTGCAAGGCCATAGTGGGAGTGAGCCTGCTCGCGATGGCGGTGTGTCAGTCAGCGGGTTTGCAAAATGTGCCGGCCTCTTCGCGGGCAAGCCACGCTCCCACAGGGTTTTGCGGAGGGCGACGATCATGGGCACGCCACAAATCCAGTGTGGGAGCGGGCTTGCTCGCGAAATCGGTGTGTCAGGCAATGTGAGGCTGAATGTGCGGACGCTTTCGCGGGCAAGCCACGCTCCCACAGGGTTTTGCGGATGGCGACGATCATGGGCACGCCACAAATCCAGTGTGGGAGCAGGCTTGCTCCCACATGGGAGGGTGATCACTCTGGGGGGGGGTGATCCGGCAGCTTTTGCGGTTGCGGATTTGCTCTTCCGTTGGCCGCTCGTGGACGAATTCGAAACGCGGTTCGCCCTCGCTGTAATGCACCAGCCAGCCCCATTCCAGCTCGCTTTCATCCTGCCCGGGGGAGGGTGGTCGGGCCCACCACGGTTCTTTGCTGAGGATCTCGCGCATGGCGACCTCCGGTTCGATGGCAATCCTTGAACTATAGCCGGGTGTCGCCAGTCGTCAGAGAAGGCTGTGTAGAATCGGCCGATCGACGAGCGAAGGAGCAGGGCCATGACCGATGATGCGCGCAGGGATGAACCGTTCAAGCGACTGTTTTTCGCCCTCGACTGCCCGCCACCGCAACGCAAGGCCATTGCCCAGTGGCGCGGCGAGCTGGGGTTGCGCACCGGCAAAGCGGTGCCGGCGGATAACTTTCACCTGACGCTGCTGTTTCTCGGTGCCGTACCGCTGGCGCAGATCCATGAAGTCTGCGAAGCCGCTGGCAAGGTGCGCACGCCGGGTGAGCCGTTACGGATTGCGCTGGATCGTCTGCAGGTTTGGCATCGCGCCGGGATTCTGTCTTTGGCGCCGGAGCAGGCCCCACCGGGTTTGTTGCGCCTGGTGTATGCGCTGGAGCAGGCGATGCTGCCGTTCGGCTTCGAAGAATCACCACGCGAGTTTCGCCCGCACCTGACCCTGGCCCGTGACTATCGAACAGAGGCGCCGGAGGCCACTACGCCGCCGGAGTTTTTCCTGCGCGCCGAGCGCTTTGCCTTGTTCGAATCGCACAAGGGCCGCTACCGGATTCTGCAGGATTGGCCATTGAATTGAGCGCAGAAAAAAAGGCGCCCGAGGGCGCCTGAAATTCACCTGAGCCGAGGGAGCCAGGTGAGGCCGTTCATTGCAGGGTGCAGCGGTGGTAAGGCGCTGCGTGAACGGGAAATCAATGATTCTGCGAGTGAACACCGACCCTGTGGGAGCGAGCTTGCTCGCGAAGGCGTCGGCTCATTCAACATCTGTATGGCTTGATCCACCGCTTTCGCGAGCAAGCTCGCTCCCACATTTGGATCTGCGCTTGGCCTATTTACCGAGCTTCACCCGGGTCCAGCCGCGAGTCATGATTCGCTGGGTGGCAATCGGTTGATCCGGCACCGCATACAACGTCGCCATCACTGCCTGCGACGGATACGAACCCGGGTCGTTGCGGATCGCTTCGTCCACCAGCGGCGTCGCCGCCGAGTTGGCGTTGCTGTAGCCGTTGCTGTTGGTGATCTCGGCGATGATGTCCGGGCGCATCAGGAAGTTCATGAACAGGTACGCATTGTCGACGTTCGCCGCATCGCGCGGGATCGCGACCATGTCGTAGAAACTGCCGGCGCCTTCCTTCGGAATGCTGTAGTCGATCTGCACCTTGTTGCCGGCTTCCACCGCGCGGGCCTTGGCCTGCAGCACGTCACCGGAGTAACCGACCGCCACGCAGATATTGCCGTTGGCCAGGTCCGAGATGTACTTCGAGGAATGGAAGTACGCCACGTACGGGCGGATCTTCATGAACAGTGCTTCGGCTTCGAGGATGTGCGCCTTGTCCTTGTCGTTCACCGGGTAGCCCAGGTAGTGCAGGGCGGCCGGGATCATCTCGGTCGGCGAGTCGAGGAAGCTGATGCCGCACGCCTTCAGTTTCTCGGCGTTTTCCGGTTTGAACAGCAAGTCCCAGGAGTTGGTCGGGGCATTGGCACCGAGCACTTCCTTGACCTTGGCCGGGTTGAAACCGATGCCGATCGAGCCCCACATGTACGGGAACGCGTGGGCGTTGTCCGGATCACTGGCGGCAGCGTTTTTCAGCAGCACCGGGTTGAGATTTTTCCAGTTCGACAGTTTCGATTTGTCGAGCGGCTGGTAGACCCCGGCCTTGATCTGCTTGGCCAGGAAACTGTTGGACGGCACGACGATGTCGTAGCCGGATTTGCCCGCCAGCAAACGCGCCTCAAGGGTTTCGTTGCTGTCGAACACGTCGTAGGTCACCTGGATACCGGTCTCGTCTTCGAACTTCTTGACGGTGTCCGGCGCGATGTAATCGGACCAGTTGTAAACACGCAGCACCTTGTCGTTGGCCTGGACGCCCGTGGCGATTGCGCCCATTAAGGACAGTGTCAGCAGAGTCCTGCCAAACATTTTCATCGGTACAACTCCATTCTTTTTATTCAAAAACACACATCGGGTGTACATAAAGCCTGTGGCGAGGGAGCTTGCTCCCGCTGGGCTGCGAAGCAGCCCCAAAAATCTTGTGAGCGCTACGCACTCAAGCGGGAGCAAGCTCCCTCGCCACAGTTGTTCATCGGTGCTGCTTAGGCAGTGGCGGCGCGTTGCGGCTGCTGCCACGACTCATTCGCTGTCTGATCCATCGCTTCCTGAATCGCCTTCTTGCGGTTGGCTTCTGCCTTGCGGCCGAAGTACCAGACCAGGAAGGTCACCAGCGACACCGCCAGCAGAATCAGGCTGGCCACCGCGTTGATCTCAGGCTTCACGCCCAGACGCACCGCCGAGAACACTTCCATCGGCAGCGTGGTCGAGCCCGGGCCGGAGACGAAGCTCGCCAGTACCAGGTCATCCAGCGACAGGGCGAACGACATCATCCCGCCCGCTGCCAGCGACGGCGCGATCATTGGAATGGTGATCAGGAAAAACACCTTGAACGGCTTGGCCCCCAGATCCATCGCGGCTTCTTCGATCGACAGATCCAGTTCACGCAGGCGGGCGGAGACTACCACCGCTACATAGGCGGCACAAAACGTGGTGTGGGCGATCCAGATCGTGACGATGCCACGCTCCTGCGGCCAGCCGATCAACTGCGCCATCGCCACGAACAGCAGCAACAGCGACAGACCGGTGATCACCTCAGGCATCACCAGTGGCGCGGTGACCAGACCGCCAAACAGCGTGCGACCCTTGAAGCGCGTCACCCGCGTCAGCACGAACGCGGCGAGGGTGCCCAGCGCCACTGCAGCAATGGCGGTGTAGCAGGCGATTTCCAGCGAGCGCACCACCGAGCCCATCAGTTGGGTGTTGTCGAGCAGGCCGACGTACCACTTCACCGACCAGCCGCCCCACACCGTCACCAGTTTCGAGGCGTTGAACGAGTAGATCACCAGAATCAGCATCGGCAGATAAATGAACATCAGGCCGAAGATCAACATGAACTTGGAAAAACCGAAGCGTTTCATCCCCGTGCCTCCATCTCTTTGGCCTGGCTGCGGTTGAACAGCAGAATCGGCACAATCAGGATCAACAGCATCACCACCGCCAGCGCAGACGCCACCGGCCAGTCGCGGTTATTGAAGAACTCTTGCCACAGCACGCGACCGATCATCAGCGTCTCCGGGCCACCCAGCAGTTCCGGGATCACGAACTCACCGACCACCGGAATGAACACCAGCATGCAGCCGGCAATAATCCCGTTCTTGGCCAGCGGCACGGTGATTTTCCAGAAGTTGTTGAAGTTGCTCGAACCCAGATCCGACGCGGCTTCCAGCAGGCTGCCGTCGTGCTTCACCAGGTTGGCGTACAGCGGCAGCACCATGAATGGCAGGTACGCATACACCACGCCGATATACACGGCGGTGTTGGTGTTGAGGATCTCGATCGGGTGATCGGTGAGCCCGGTCCACATCAGAAACGCGTTGAGCAGACCGTTGTTGCTGAGGATGCCCATCCACGCGTAAACGCGGATCAGGATCGCGGTCCAGGTCGGCATCATGATCAACAGCAGCAGGACGTTTTGCGCTTCCTTGCTCGCCTTGGTGATCGCATAGGCCATCGGGAAACCGATCACCAGGCACATCATCGTGCTCAGCGCCGCGACTTTCAGCGAACCGAGGTAGGCCGACAGGTACAGCTCGTCTTCGCCGAGCATGGTGTAGTTGCCGATGTTCAGCATCAGCTGGAATTTCTGTTCGGCGTAGGTGTAGATCTCCGAGTACGGCGGGATCGACAGCGCGGCTTCCGAGAAGCTGATCTTCATCACCAGGAAAAACGGCAACATGAAGAACAGGAACAGCCAGATGAACGGGATACCGATGACGAACTTTCGCCCGCTGGGCACCAGGCGCAGGAATTGCTGATTGAAGGTTCTCATGAGCGCAGTACCACGCCGCTGTCGTCTTCCCACCACACGTAGACCTTGTCGTCCCAGGTCGGACGCGCGCCACGGCGTTCGGCGTTGGCCATGAACGACTGGACGATCTTGCCGCCCGGCAGCTCGACGTAGAACACCGAGTGGCCGCCGAGGTAGGCGATGTCATGCACCTTGCCTTCGGACCAGTTGTAGCGGACTTCGGGTTTGATGGTGCTGACGAGCATTTTTTCCGGACGGATCGCGTAGGTGATCGACTTGTCCTGCACCGACGTGCTGACGCCGTGGCCGACGTAAATCTTCTGTTGCAGGTCCGGGCTGTGGATGATCGCGTGACCTTCAAGGTCTTCCACCACGGTGCCGTCGAAGGCGTTCACGTTGCCGATGAATTCGCAGACCATTCTGCTGACCGGCGCTTCATAGATGTCCACCGGGCTGCCGATCTGGGCGATCCAGCCCAGGTGCATGATCGCGATGCGCTCGGCCATGGTCATGGCCTCTTCCTGGTCGTGGGTCACCATCACGCAGGTCACGCCGACGCGCTCGATGATTTGCACCAGCTCCAGCTGCATCTGCGAACGCAGTTTTTTATCCAGTGCACCCATCGGTTCGTCGAGCAGCAACAGCTTCGGACGCTTGGCCAACGAGCGGGCGAGGGCAACGCGCTGGCGCTGGCCGCCGGACAGCTGATGGGGTTTGCGTTTGGCGTATTGGGTCATGTGCACCAGGCGCAGCATCTCTTCGACGCGGGCGTCGATTTCGCTTGCCGGCAAACGGTCCTGCTTGAGGCCGAAGGCAATGTTCTGCGCCACGGTCATGTGCGGGAACAGCGCGTATGACTGGAACATCATATTGATCGGCCGCTCGTACGGCGGCATGTCGGTGATGTCCACACCGTCGAGCAGAATCCGCCCTTCGGTCGGGCGCTCGAAACCGGCGAGCATGCGCAGCAGGGTCGATTTGCCCGAACCGGAGCCACCGAGCAGGGCAAAGATTTCGCCCTGGTGGATCTCCAGGGACACATCGTCCACTGCCGTGGTTTCGTCGAACTTCTTGGTGACACGATCGACTTTCACCAGAACCTTTTTCGGTTGCTGGTGGCCTTCAAGTGCCTTCCGGTAAGTGCTGGAGGCGTTTGCCATGTGAAACTCCCAACAGGTTTCGTTCGCTCGGCCAACGTGGCCGGGCTTAAGTGGATTGCAAGCCTGTAAGCGCATTTCCTGTCGGATCACTTTCCCCTGTGGGAGCGGGCTTGCTCGCGAAGACGTCGTGTCAGTCGACATCGTTGTTACCTGACACAGCGCTTTCGCGAGCAAGCCCGCTCCCACAGGGTTTTGCGTCCTGACGGGCACTGCTCCTACGATCCGGCTTGGTCGGCGCCGCCGTCCTGGCTGCCTGGGTCGTACTTGTTGTTATTACGGTTTGTTGTTTTCACGGATGACGGATGCGCACACGCGCAACCGCCGACCCCGTGGGGGCAGTAAACAGTTTTGAAATCCTGGGTTGAGTCAGCGCTGGTTGCGTCGCGCCGCCCGTTGCCGGCAAGCCTCGCCGAACGCCTGGAAAATCCGCAGGTAGTTCGGGTTGTCCAGCACCTGCCATTCCGGGTGCCACTGCACGCCGAGGGCGAAGGTCGGGCTGTGCTCGACCGAGATCGCCTCGATCAGGCCATCCGGCGCCACCGCTTCGGCACGCAGGCCGGGCGCGAGGCGGTCGATGCCCTGACTGTGAATCGAGTTGACCTGGAACTCGCGGGGCAACTCCAGCGCCTCGAACACACCGCCAGCGAGCACGCTCACGGCATGCGCCGGTGCGTACTGCACGGCCACGTCCGGGCTGTCGGCTTCGCGGTGATCGAGCATGCCCGGCAGCTCATGCACTTTCTGGTGCAGGCTGCCGCCGAAGGCTACGTTCATTTCCTGGAAACCACGGCAGATGCCGAGTACCGGAACGCCCGCCGCAATGGCTGCACGCAATAGAGGAAGGGTGGTGGCGTCCCGCGCCGGATCGTGATCCGTGCCGGGTTCGCTGGCCGGGCCTTGATAGTGGAAGGGTTCCACGTTCGAGGGCGAGCCGGTCAGCAACAGACCGTCGAGTTGACCGAGCAGGTCTTCGATTTCAGTCAGTTTGCCAAGGGAAGGAATGACCACCGGCAACCCCAGCGCCGCAACGCTGACAGCGCGAACGTATTTGTCGCCGCTGATGTGATAGGGGTGCAGGCCAATCTGTTTGACGCACGCAGTAACGCCGATCAATGGCTTGAATGCCATTTTTATTCACCTCGAAGTTTGACACTTGAACGAGCTTTTCCGGAGCTTAGCCTCGTTGATTTTAATTAACAACTGCCATGTAAAAAATTCTAAACGCCGTTCATCAAATCTTCATGATTCCCGGCCTTGTGGCGCCTGCATTGGCACGTAAGTGTTAAAAAAAGCCCGAAAAATAAACGCTGAGCGGCCAGGTGTTCGCTATTGACTTCACTTTGCCTTTCGGATTGACTGGCTCGGCGAAACAGCAGTGAACATAATAATTAACAGCTAAATAGGTGCATCATGTCGGTCCCTCTGCGTACCGTTCAACTCAACGAAGCAAACGCATTCCTTAAGAAATATCCTGAGGTTTTGTACGTCGACCTTCTGATTGCGGATATGAACGGTGTGGTGCGCGGCAAGCGCATCGAACGCACCAGCCTCCACAAGGTTTACGAGAAAGGCATCAACCTGCCGGCCTCTCTTTTTGCTCTGGATATCAATGGCTCCACGGTGGAAAGCACCGGCCTGGGTCTGGACATCGGCGACGCCGACCGCATCTGCTACCCGATCCCGGGCACCCTGAGCATCGAGCCGTGGCAGAAGCGTCCTACCGCACAATTGCTGATGACCATGCACGAGATCGAAGGCGAGCCGTTCTTCGCCGATCCGCGTGAAGTGCTGGCCAACGTCGTGCGCAAGTTCGATGAACTGGGCCTGACCATCTGCGCCGCGTTCGAACTGGAGTTCTACCTGATCGACCAGGACAACGTGAACGGCCGTCCGCAGTCGCCACGTTCGCCGGTCTCCGGCAAGCGCCCGGTGTCGACTCAGGTGTATCTGATCGACGATCTCGACGAATACGTCGACTGCCTGCAAGACATCCTCGAAGGCGCGAAAGAGCAGGGCATTCCGGCTGACGCCATCGTCAAGGAAAGCGCCCCGGCGCAATTCGAAGTCAACCTGCATCACGTCTCCGACCCGATCAAGGCCTGCGACTACGCGGTGTTGCTCAAGCGTCTGGTGAAGAACATCGCCTACGACCACGAGATGGACACCACCTTCATGGCCAAGCCGTATCCGGGCCAGGCGGGTAACGGTCTGCACGTGCACATTTCGATCCTGGACAAAGAAGGCAACAACATCTTCGCCAGCGAGGATCCCGAGCAGAACGCCGCACTGCGACACGCGATCGGCGGTGTGCTGGAGACCCTGCCTGCGCAAATGGCCTTCCTCTGCCCGAACGTCAACTCGTACCGCCGTTTTGGTGCGCAGTTCTACGTGCCGAACTCGCCGAGCTGGGGTATCGACAACCGCACCGTTGCAGTCCGTGTGCCAACCGGTTCGGCCGACGCCGTGCGCATCGAGCATCGTGTTGCCGGCGCCGACGCCAACCCGTACCTGCTGATGGCCTCGGTGCTGGCCGGTATTCACCACGGCCTGACCAACCAGATCGAGCCAGGCGCGCCCGTTGAAGGCAACAGCTACGAGCAGAACGAACAGAGCCTGCCGAACAACCTGCGCGACGCGTTGCGCGAGCTGGACGACAGCGAAGTCATGGCCCGCTACATCGACCCGATGTACATCGACGTGTTCGTCGCGTGCAAGGAAAGCGAGCTGGCCGAGTTCGAAAACTCGATCTCTGACCTTGAGTACAACTGGTATCTGCATACGGTCTGACGCTCAAGCGCGATCCCGTTAACACCGCAAAACCCTGTGGGAGCGGGCTTGCCTGCGAAGAGGCCATCACCTTCAACATTGAAGGTGACTGACCCACCGTATTCGCGAGCAAGCTCGCTCCCACAGGGATATCGGTCACCAATTCTCCTGTGTGAGTCACCCCCATGACCATGACCCGCAACGACTGGGAACAACGCTTCCAGTCCCTGACCATCGAATCCCGCGCGTTCATCAACGGTGAATATCGCCCGGCGATCAGTGGCGCCACCTTCGAATGCCTGAGCCCCGTCGATGGCCGTTTCCTCGCCTCCGTGGCCAGCACCGATGAAGCCGACGCCAACCTCGCCGTCGAAGTCGCGCGCCAATCGTTCAACTCCGGCGTGTGGGCCAACAAAGCCCCGGCCGAGCGCAAACGCATCCTGATCCGCTTCGCTGATCTGATCCTGCAACACCAGGAAGAACTGGCGCTGCTGGAAACCCTCGACATGGGCAAACCGATCAGCGACTCGATGAGCATCGACATCCCGGCGACCGCCAACGCGATCCGCTGGAGCGCCGAAGCCATCGACAAGATCTACGATGAAGTTGCCGCCACGCCGCACGATCAACTCGGTCTGGTGACCCGCGAGCCATCCGGCGTAGTCGCCGCCATCGTGCCGTGGAACTTCCCGCTGATCATGGCCAGTTGGAAGTTCGCCCCAGCGCTGGCGGCGGGCAACTCGTTCATTCTCAAGCCTTCGGAAAAGTCGCCACTGACCGCGATTCGCATCGCGCAGTTGGCACTGGACGCGGGCATCCCGAAAGGCGTGTTCAACGTGCTGCCGGGCTTCGGCCACACCGTGGGCAAGGCGCTGGCGCTGCACATGGACGTCGACGTGCTGGCCTTCACTGGCTCCACGGCGATTGCCAAGCAGTTGATGATTTATGCCGGCCAAAGCAACATGAAACGCGTCTGGCTCGAAGCCGGTGGCAAGAGCCCGAACGTGGTGTTCGCCGACGCCCCGGACTTGCGCGCGGCAGCCCAGGCTGCGGCCGGCGCCATCGCTTTCAACCAGGGCGAAGTGTGCACCGCCGGTTCGCGTCTGCTGGTCGAACGTTCGATCCGCGAGCAATTCATTCCGCTGCTGGTGGAAGCGCTGCAAGCTTGGAAACCGGGGCACGCACTGGATCCCGCGACCACCGTCGGCGCGGTGGTTGATCAGCGTCAACTGGACAACGTGCTGCGCTACATCAGCATCGGTCGCGAGCAGGGCGCCGAGTTGATCGCCGGCGGCCAGCGTACCCTCGAAGAAACCGGTGGCCTCTATGTGCAACCGGCGATCTTCGATGGCGTAACCAATGCGATGACCATCGCCCGCGAAGAAATCTTCGGCCCGGTGCTGTCGCTGATCACCTTCGACACCGTTGAAGAAGCGCTGCAGATCGCCAACGACAGCATCTTCGGTCTCGCCGCCGGCGTCTGGACCAGCAACCTGAGCAAGGCGCACACCTTCGCCCGTGGCCTGCGCGCCGGCAGCGTCTGGGTCAATCAGTACGACGGCGGCGACATGACCGCGCCGTTCGGTGGGTTCAAACAGTCGGGCAACGGTCGCGACAAATCGCTGCACGCGTTCGACAAGTACACCGAGCTGAAAGCGACCTGGATCAAGCTCTAACTCTTTTACAACGGTGGTCGCTCCTACGGGCGACCCTCGGAGAACAATAAAATGAAGCAACAACACGTCAACAGCTACTACGCCGCCACCCGCAACGAAGTCATCGACTTCCCGACCCTTGAAGAGTCGGTCGAGTGCGATGTCTGCATCATCGGCGCCGGCTACACCGGCCTGTCCTCGGCGCTGTTCCTCACCGAAGCCGGCTACAAAGTGACGGTGCTGGAAGCGGCGAAAGTCGGCTATGGCGCCAGCGGTCGCAACGGCGGGCAACTGGTCAACTCTTACAGCCGCGACGTCGATGTGATCGAAGAACGCTACGGCGACAAGACGGCAGAAATCCTCGGCAGCATGATCTTCGAAGGCGCCGACATCATCCGTTCGCGGATCAAGGAATACGACATCAAATGCGACTACCGCCCGGGCGGCATCTTCGCAGCGATGAACAAGAAACAACTCAACGGTCTGGCTGAGCAGAAGCGCAGCTGGGAACGTTACGGCAACAAAAACCTGAAGATGCTCGACGCCGCTGACATTCGTCGCGAAGTCGGCTCCGACGCCTACGTTGGCGGCCTGCTGGACATGCAGGGCGGTCACGTGCATCCGCTGAACCTGGCCCTCGGTGAAGCCGCGGCCATCGTGCGCCTGGACGGCAAGATCTACGAGCAATCGGCTGCCGTGGAGATCAAATACGGCGAGCCGAACGTCGTGCGTACCGCCAAAGGCCAGGTGCGTGCCAAGTACCTGCTGATCGCCGGCAACGCCTACCTGCCGCAAGGTCTGGACAACCGCGTGACCGCTAAAAGCATGCCCTGCGGCTCGCAGATCGTCGTCACCGAGCCACTGACCGAGAAGCAGGCGCGCAGCCTGATCACCAACAACTACTGCGTCGAAGACTGCAACTACCTGCTGGATTACTACCGTCTCACGGCCGACAACCGTTTGCTCTACGGCGGCGGTGTGGTCTACGGCGCACGCGAGCCGGATGACATCGAACAGTTGATCCGCCCGAAGATCCTCAAGACCTTCCCGCAGCTCAAAGACGTCAAAATCGATTACCGCTGGACCGGCAACTTCCTGCTGACCATGTCACGCATGCCGCAATTCGGCCGCATCGAGAAAAACGCCTACTACATGCAGGGCTACAGCGGCCACGGCGTCACTTGCTCGCACCTGGCCGGCAAACTGATCTCGGAGATGATCCGCGGCGACGCCGAACGCTTCGACGCGTTCGCCTCGCTGCCGCACATGCCAATGATCGGCGGCCGCACCTTCTCCGCCCCATTGACCGCCCTCGGCGCCGTCTACTACTCGCTGCGCGACCGCTTCGGCATCTAGGTTACCTCCCCGGCGGCGGTCCCCAAGACCCCGCCGGTTTTTTAATGCTGTAGCAACACCGCCGATGGCGGCCTGACGACCGCTACCAAGCCAAATGACACAAAACAGATCCAACTGTGGGAGCGGGCTTGCTCGCGAAGGGGCCAGTTCAGCCAACGCACATGTCGTCTGACACAGCGCTTTCGCGAGCAGGCTCGCTCCCACAGTGACTGTATTACCAAGGCCAGAAGGACTTTTATCCCACCGTCCATCGAACCTGCTGAGCAACACCGGCAAACGTGATTTAATAGCCGCCTTTCACGGTTCCGGGACACGGGAGCAACGTGATCCGCGCGCCTTGCGCGGCACCCGCCACCCACCCCCATTGCCCTTAAGTACTACTCACATAAGGCTGTCATGGATACGGGTTCTCGACTCAAACTAGTACGCGAAAGCTACAAACTCTCCCAGCGCGAGCTCGCCCGGCGTAGCGGCGTGACCAATGCCACCATCTCCCTGATCGAACAGAATCGCGTCAGCCCCTCCGTCAGCTCTCTGAAAAAGCTGCTCGAAGGCATCCCCATGTCCCTGGCCGACTTCTTCACCTTCGACCAGCCCCCGCGCGAACACCAATACGTCTTCCGCGCCAACGAACAACCCGACCTCGGCCGACACGGCCTGCGCCTGCTCCTCATCGGCGCCTCGGTTCCCAGCCGCCAGATGCGCTTGCTGCGCGAGCAATACGCACCGGGCGCGAGTTCGGGGGAAGAGCCGATTGTGCATGCGGAAGGTGAGGAGTGTGGCTTGGTAACCCGTGGCACGGTGGAGTTGACCGTGGATGGGCAGGTGAGTGTGCTGAATGCGGGGGATGGGTATTACTTTCCGACGACGTTGCCGCATAAGTTTCGGAATATCGGGGCGGATGAGGCGGAAATTATTAGTGCGAATACGCCGGCGAATTTTTGAGGGTGTTGAAAGCTTTTTGTGGCATTCAGTGTGGTACAGGATGATTGGGGGCACTGAGGTGTCTATGTTACGAGGCGCCAAGTCTATGTCTATACTAGACTTGGCGTGTAACTAATTTTTATAATTCAGGCAAAGCTTTGAGAGTCTGTGAAATCGTCGCCCCGCAACGTTGGGCTGCACTGACGGCATTTTGTTTGAATGTTGTTGCGTTAGTGGGCAAAGAAGTTGGTGTGGTCGTATGCGCAATAGCAATAGGTAGAGTAACAGTTAAGTAGTCTTTGTAGTTTTTCCAGTACTCTGCAGCGTCGATATCAATGGAGCTGAAAACGGATTTGGCTTTTGGAAAGTAGAGAGTTAATGCCATCATTACTTCGGCGATGTTCTCGTTGGCGCTATCGTAGTTGTCGTTGAAGTCTTTTATCGCGCTGGGCCCTGACGCCATGTCGAGCTTGGTGATAGAAAGTTTTTTAGTTAACAAATATAGATTTTTTACGGTGTTTTCGCGCTTCTCGCGCCGGTTTGCCTCAGCCTCTCGGTTCGTGTCGTCTTCAGCCTTTTTTGTGGCTAATCGGATATTTATCCAGTTAGTCACCGTCATGACAATAAGGGCAGCACAGAATGAAATGAGGCCAGCTTGAATTCTAACGTCCATTTTTCACTACTTTTAATCGATATGTTAGGGGGGCGATATTGTTACAGGTCGGAATAGTAATGTATTTAAAATAAGGCCAGATTCTTCGGATCTGGCCTCGATTTTCTCAGTTGGCGAACTCTCTTGCGATGTTCTCTAAATGCTGTTGTGCTTTCTGGATAATTGCGGGAGCGCAACTCATGCAAATATTCAGACGATGACCAGGAACCTTTTCGTAAGCAAAATGTTTTTCGCCTTTCGAGATTGCATGTTCGCTGCTGACATCGCACTTGCGATTGCCTTCGCTGATCTCAAAACGAAAGTCATTAATGATGTTGCGAGTCTGTGCCATGTTCATCTCCTTGAACGTGTGTTTTAGCGCCTCACTGCTGGCGCCAAGCCAGCATGCCACAAAGAACCGTGCGCGGGATAGGCGAAAGGGCGAAGACTGTGAGTTGCAAGCCGCTTGGTCATGAGGCACCTCGGGGGTGTCGCCGTTCTGCGGCAACGCTGCGCTAGATTATTTATTTATCAGTGTCGATACAGTCGGCAGAATTATTTCATTAGCCGACTGCATCAAACCCCCGTTGCTCAATAACCCGAAACACATCACTCACATCCTGTACTAGGATCCTGGCGATGTTGGTGACGGTGTTGATGTCGTGTTCAGCGTAGTCGGGGAGACTGGTGCAGGCGATGAGGTCAAGGTATTTGAGGACGGCGTTGAGGCGTTCGGCGAGGCAGGCGTGGAGTTCACGCAATGGGGCATCGGCATCGATCAGGAGGACAGGGCGGTCGGTGGCGGGGTGGGACATGTGCGCGTAACGGTGGAGCGTTTTTTTGATCGTCATGGGTTGCACTCTTCAATGGGTCGGGAAGTGCCACCTTTCTGCTGCGAAACAAATGGGTGGCAGCTGTATGCGGGTTCGCAGACCGGAGAAGAGTCAAACCGGCAGACCCGAAGGTCTCCCACACACAGCCGCCATAAAATGAAGCGGTGGCGGATTTTGCCACAGTTGTCATTTAGCGGTGTGTGTCACTTCTGAGGGCTGCGAAACCCATCGCTGACTGCGGTCAGCGACAGCCCCACTCTAGTCAGCCATTTCAGCCACCACAACCGACCTGTAAGACGCCAACCCAACCCTGTGGCGAGGGAGCTTGCTCCCGCTCGGCGACGCAGTCGGCGTATTCCGGCGCATGCGGTGGACCTGGAGAAAAGGACTGGCCGGTTTTGGGGCTGCTTCGCAGTCCAGCGGGAGCAAGCTCCCTCGCCACAGGTGGTGTTTTCCTACCCATTTTTCAGACTCAAAAATCTGCGCTGATCTTGTTTGCCTGTTTGAACTTTCCTCAAAAACGATGTCAATTTGATGGCGTGTCGCGACGCTCATTGAGAATGGATCAAGCAGTGCCAGGCTGATTCCTGGCAACCCAGGGAAGTGTGTGATGAGACTATTACTCGCCATGTTGTTGATGTTCAGCAGCTACACGTTCGCCAGTTGCGGCAACATCGATGACCACGATCAGCGGGCCTATTGCAATGCCAGGGAGAGCGGCAGCAGTTGCGGCAATATCGACAATCACGATATGCGGGCGGCGTGTAACGCGGAGATGGGCGGCAGTTCCTGCGGCAACATTGACGACCATGACCAGCGCGCCTACTGCAACGCCAAAAAGAGCGGCAGCAGTTGCGGCAATATCGATGATCACGACTTGCGTGCGCGGTGCAACGCGGAGCAGGGCGGCAGTTCTTGCGGGAACATCGATGACCATGATCAACGAGCTTATTGCAATGCCACGAACGGCGGCGGCAGTTGCGGGAATATTGGCGACCATGACCTGCGCACCCGGTGCGAAGCCATGAAACGTTGAAGCAATAAATCGCTCAGTGATTGCATCAAGCAGTGCCAGGCTGTTTCCTGGCAATCCAGGGAAGTGTGAGATGAAACTTATTCTTGCGATGTTGTTGCTGTTCAGCGGCTACGTTTCCGCCAGTTGTTCCAGCATCAATGATCACGACAAACGCAGTTATTGCCAGGCCAGGCAGGAAGGCAGCAGCTGTTCTTCCATCGGCGACCACGACCTGCGTTCGGCCTGCGAAGCGGAGAAAGGCAGTTCGTGTTCAAGCATCGGCGATCATGACCAGCGTGCTTATTGCGAGGCCAAAAAGGGTAGTAGTTGTTCGTCCATTGGCGACCATGACATGCGCTCGGCCTGCGAAGCGGAGAAAGGCAGTTCTTGTTCAAGCATTGGTGATCATGACCAACGTGCCTTTTGTGAAGCGAAGAAAGGCAGTAGTTGTTCGTCAATCGGCGATCATGATCTGCGCAATCAATGCGAAGCCATGAAGCGCTGACCCGTCGGCCTGAATCCAAACGCAAAAAAGGGACACCCAACGGTGTCCCTTTTTTCTGGGCGGCTGAAACGCAATTCCCGGACTGCCCAGTCAAACTTTTCACTTGTCACAACCCGGTTCATCGCCAAAGGTTCCCCCCATCGACACCACGTCGTAGACTGCGAAACAAGTTGTAACGCCTCACCCACGGACGGAACCGCGCATGATCGAAATCGGCAGCCGCAACAACGCCCCCACGCCGCAGCACCCCACTCAAGACATCTACATCTTCAGCATTGACTTGTCCCGACCGGCGACGCCGTTCTGTTTCGAGCAATCGATTGGCGGCGGGCATGCCAATCAGGGCGGGGCGCGGTGGCTGGCGCTGGATGAGCTGGACGCGTGGCCCGGCGAGTGGCGTGAGCATCTGCAGAAAGCCGATTGTGCGTGGGTGGCGCAGGTGATCGATGCGCATCCGGGGGCGGATCAGGCGATATTGGTTTCCGTGATTCTCGAACAACATTCCCAGCCAGTTGGGCGCTTGAAAACTATCGGCAACTGGCTCAAACGCAATATCCATGTCGGCGGCCGTTACGGCGTTTAAACCACGGAGACTCGCATGACTCAAACCCTCGAACGCGCTATCGCCATCGCCGCCACCGCCCACACCGGGCAGGTGGACAAGGGCGGTGCGCCGTACATTCTGCATCCGCTGAAAGTCATGTTGCGCATGAACTCGCTGGAAGAACGCATCGTCGCTGTGTTGCACGATGTGGTCGAGGATTGCGGCGTCAGCCTCGATGACTTGCGCAAGGAAGGTTTCAGCGAAGAGGTGCTGACGGCGATTGAATCAGTGACCAAAGTGCCCGGCGAGTCCTACGAGGATTTCGTCGAGCGTGCTGCGCAGAACCCGATTGGCCGGGTGGTGAAACTGGCGGATCTGGAAGAGAACAGCGACCTGTCGCGGATCGCCTCGCCGAGTTGGGAGGATCTGGAACGGGTCGAGAAGTATCGGCGGGCGATTGGGCGGTTGCGCGCGTAAGAAGGAATACACCCCTGTAGGAGCTGCCGAAGGCTGCGATCTTTTGATCTTGCTTCTAAAAATCAAAGTCAAAAGATCGCAGCCTGCGGCAGCTCCTACAGGGGAGTGGAATACCTCAGGGAAATAGCCAGGAAGGCGAAAATATGAAATCGATTCTGTGTTTGTTGATCGCGGCCGCCGTTGGCGCTGCGTTGCAGGTCAGCGGTGTCCCTCATGGCTTGTTGCTGGGGGCGATTCTTGTCACCGCATTGGTCGCCACCAGGTTCGGGTTTGCCCCCGCGACGCCTTATGGCCTGGGCTACATCCAGGTCACGCTGGGCATCGCTACCGGGCTGATGTTCGAGGCGTGGGACAGTGCGACGGCTTCGGCGATGTTGCCAAGCCTCGGCGTTCTGCTGATATGCCTGACCGTGCAGATTGCCCTCGCCGGATGGTGGCTGACCCGCGGCGCAGGATGGAATCGCACCGATGCGCTGTTGGCGGTGTACCCCGGCGCACTGGCGGCGGTGTTTGATTTGCTCGAATCGGAAAAGGCTTCGAGCAAAGTCATCATCGTCCACTTGATGCGCTTGCTGTTGATCACCGTGTTGGTGAGCTTTTTGATTCCCGGGCAGGCCTCGGTGGCCGTGATGGAAAGCGCTCCATTGAGCACGGGCATGGCGTTGACGGTGCTGGCGCTGATCGGCTTGAGCATCGTTATCGGGCGCTTGCTGTTGGTGATCGGCGTGCCGGCGCCGTTCATGTTGACGGCAATTCTGCTCACTGCGGTGTTTGTGAAATCGGGATGGCTGCACGGCTTCCACATGCCGGACTGGAGCCTGAATCTGGCGGCGCTGATTCTTGGCGTGCGGATCGGTTCGCGCTTTCAGGGGCTCGGCCTTGCGGAATTGGGGCGGCACGGGCGGACGGCGTTGGTGTCGGTCGGCCTGATGATCGTGGTGGCGGCGGTTTTCGCCGAAGTGGCGGCGCGGTGGCTGGGCAGTGATCCGTTGTCGCTGTGGCTGGCGTACATGCCGGGGGCGATCGAGACGATTGCGATTGTCGCGTTTGCCGGTGGCCTGAATGTAGTGTTTATCCTCACGCACCACCTGGCGCGGATGGTGCTGCTGCACTTTGCGCCGGCGTTGCTGGTGCAGGCGCGGCGGGCGCGGGAGGAAGTCTGAAGCACACCCCCCTGTGGGGAGAGAGCAAGCTCCCTCCCCACAAAGGTTCAGTTATGTTTACCGAATGTGGGCGGCAAAGCCCTCAAGCCCTGGTGCAATACCTTCCTTCAGCGTCAACGCCGGAATCTCGTAATCCCCGCCGTTCTGCTGTCGATACGCAATCGGCCGCGTGCTCCACAATTCATCCAGCCGCGTGCCCAGTTCCTCGCAAGTCGCGGCAAATGTCGCCTCGTCCATTCGACCGACGCGATAGGCCACGAACGGCGGCACCACCTCAAAACCGGGGTAGTAGAGGATTCCATGATTGATCGGGAACAGCACGTCATCAATCGGCCCGTTGATCCCGCGCGGACTGTAGTGCGAGTCCCAGCCGCCGGTGGTGACCATCAACATCGCCCGCTTGCCTTTCATTTTCCCTTCGCCATAGCGCTCGCCCCAACGCGAATCGGAGTGTTCGCCGACACCGTAGGCAAAACCGCAGGCGTACACGCGCTCGACCCAGCCCTTGAGAATCGCCGGCATGGAAAACCACCACAGTGGGAATTGCAGGATCAGTGCGTCGGCCCAGAGCAGTTTTGCTTGCTCGGCGGCGATATCGGCGGCCTGGGTGCCCTGGGCGTAGGCCAGTTTCGAATCGCCTGAGGCGTCAAACGGGCGGCTGCGGTCGCGTTCAGGGGCGTCGTCGGCGTCGAGGGTGGTCTTCCAGTTCATCGCGTAGAGGTCGGAGACCTGCACGGTGTGGCCGGCGGCTTGCAGGCGCTGGACGGTGAAGTCCTTGAGCGAGCCATTGAGCGAGGTGGGTTCAGGGTGGGCGTAGACCAGTAGCACATTCATGTTGCAGCTCCTTGGTTGAATGCAGGCAGGATCAATCCTTGATCGGTATATTGGAAATGAATGTCTGATATGTCAGGTATAGCCATGAATAATTTACGACGTCTGGATATCAACTTGCTGTTGACCCTAGACGTGTTATTGGCAGAACACAACGTAACCCGCGCCGCAGAGCGGTTGAGCCTGTCGCAGCCGTCAGTGAGCGTGCACTTGGCCAAGCTGCGCGAGATCTTCGGCGACCCGCTGTTGCTGCCCGGGCCACGCGGGATGCGGCCGACGGCGCGGGCCGATGAGTTGCGTGAGCCGTTGCGTGAAGCGCTGGAGGCACTGGAGCGAGCGGTGGCGCCGGCCAGTGCGTTCGATCCGGCGCAGGCCCGCCACATCTGGAAAGTCGCGGCGACGGATTACGGCGAATCGACGGTGGTGCTGCCGGCCCTCAGTGGTTTGCGCACTCAGGCGCCGGGAACGCGGCTGGCGGTGCTCGATCTGGTGCCGGCGCAATTGGTCAAGCAGGCGGAGCAGGGCGTGTTTGACCTGGCGCTGCACATCACCGAAGAGGCGCCGCTGGATCTGCATCAGCGGGTGCTGTTCACCGAGCATTACGTGTTGGCCGGTCGCGTCGGGCATCCGGGGTTGACGCATAAACCGAACCGCGAACAGTTCTGCGCGCTGGAACACGTAATGGTGTCGCGTGCGGGCGGGGGCTTTTTCGGGGTGACCGACAAGGCGCTCGCCGAGGTCGGTCTGGCGCGCAAAGTGGTGCTGTCGGTGCCGCACTTTCTGATGGTGATGTCGGTGCTGGCGAGTACCGATCTGGTGGCGATGCTGCCGTCACGGCTGGTGCGCGGCAACCCGGCGTTGCAAGTTGTCGACGCACCGCTGCAGGTGCCGGGCTACGAAATGGCGATGTTCTGGGGCGAGCGCGCGCACCGCGATCCGGCACACAAATGGTTGCGAGAGCACCTGGCGGCGTCGGTGTAGTGGTTCAGGCGTGGCCCAGGGCAATCGCAAAAGACACCACGATCATGCACGCAAACGCAAAATTGAGATTCATCAGCTGTTCATCCTGAGCCTTTTTCGAGTGGGGCCATTCTGAACAGACGCACGGCAAAGAAAAAATTCGGCATGTTGATTCCAATGATCGAAACAATTGATAGCGGCCGGTTTGTGTTTACCCGAGGCTTTCGCTAGTCTCGGCAAAAACCTGCAACTACAAGCATAAACAGGCACAACCATGCACGATCATTCGGTCACCGAACTGCCCTCCCTGCGCCGGCAGAAAATCCTCCTGATCCTCGAACGCGACGGCAAGGTCATGGCCTCCGAGTTGAGCCAGCACTTCGCCGTGTCCGAAGACACCATCCGCCGCGACCTTGCCGAACTGGACAACGCCGGCCTGGTGCAGCGCGTGCACGGCGGGGCGCTGCCAAGGCCCAAGGACTCCGGTAAGGATTTCTTCACCCGACTGGATGAGACTGACGAGGTGAAAGTGCGGTTGGCGCAATGGGCGGCGCAGAAAGTCGAGGACGGGCAGATCGTGCTGTTCGATTCTGGCTCGACCACGTTGCAGGTGGCGCGCTCGCTGCGGGCGGACATCCAGATCACCGCGGTGACCGCCGCGCCGATGACGGCGATTGCCCTGTCCGAATACAAGGGCGTGAAAGTGATTCTGGCCGGTGGGCAATTGAACCCGCGCACGATGTCGGCCGGTGGGCATGAGGCGGTGCGGTTGTTGGCCGGGATCAAGGCCGATCTGGCGTTTACCGGCGTCTGCGCGATTCATCCGGAGGTGGGCGTCACCTCGCTGCATTTTGATGAAGTGCCGGTGAAGCAGGCGCTGCTCGACAGCGCGGCGCGGGTGATTGCGGTGACCACCGCGGATAAATTAGGCGCGGTGGAGCCGTTTGTGGTGGCTTCGTGTACGCGCCTGCATACGCTGATTACCGAGCGGCATGTGGCGTCGGGGAGTATCGAGGATTATCGGCGGTTGGGGATTGTGGTGGAGCAGTTGCCTGATTGAGATTTTGTGCTGAGGTTGATGGCCTCATCGCGAGCAAGCCCGCTCCCACATTTGGAATGCATTTCAATGTGGGAGCAGTTGCCGGACTGAGGTTTGTAGTGAGGCTGCTGGCCTCTTCGCGAGCAGGCTCGCTCCCACATTTGGAATGCAATCAACCTGTGGGAACGGGCTTGCTCGCGAAAGGGCCAGTGCGATCAACGCAGTTTTTCAAGCATCTGGTAATACCACATCCCCGCCGCCAGCAACGGATTGCCCAGCAAATCCCCCATCGGCACCCGAATGTGCTGGCACTGCGCAAAGGTGTCGAACTGTTCCATCTGCCCGGTGATCGCGCGGCTCATGATTTCACCCATGATGTGCGTCGTCGCGATGCCGTGTCCGGAATAACCCTGGCAATACCAGACGTTGTCCGAGAGCTTGCCCAGTTGCGGGATGCGGTTGATCACGATGCCCATCGCGCAGCTCCACTGGTAGTCGATCTGCACCCCTTTGAGCGCCGGGAACGTCTGCTCGATGCACGGGCGCAGCTCGGCGGCGATGTCCCGTGAATCCTTGCCACTGTAATTGGCGCCGCCACCGAACAGCAGGCGCCCGTCAGCCGTGAGGCGGTAGTAGTCGAGAACGAAACGGCAGTCGTACACCGCCAGATCTTCGGGGTTGATCTGCCGCGCCAGATCACCCAGCGGCGCGGTGGTGACGATGCCGCCCATGGCCGGGAAAATCTTGCCCTTGAGCTGACCCGGTTCGAGCTTGTGATAGACGTCACCGGCGAGCATCACCTGATTGGCGTCGATCTGGCCATGGGCGGTGCGCACCCCTGTGGTTTTGCCGTGAATGATCTCCAACACTTCACTGTTCTCGAAGATCAATGCACCAAGACTCTCCGCCGCCCGCGCTTCGCCGATGCACAGGTTGAGCGGGTGCAGGTGCATGTTGCGGGTGTTCTTGATCGCGCCGTGGTAGAGGTCGCTTTGCAGCAGGTCGCGCACCTGGCTGCGGTCGAGCAGGCTGACTTGATCACCCAGGCCGCGACGCACGGCTTCTTCGTAGTCGTTGCGCAAATCAGTCATGTGACTGGGCTTGTAGGCAGCGTGCAAATGACCGTGTTTGAGGTCGCACTGAATGCCATATTTCGCCACGCGCTGCTGGATGATTTCATGCCCGCGCCAGCGCAGGTGCCAGATGAAATCGTCGACTTCATCACCGAGCTTCGGGCGCATCTGTTTACGCATCGCACCGTCGCCGGAGAGGCTGCCGGTGACTTGGCCACCATTGCGTCCGGTGGCGCCCCAGCCGATTTTATTGCTCTCGACGATGGCGACTTTCAGGCCTTTTTCCGCGAGTTCGACGGCGGTGGCAACGCCGGTGAAACCGCCGCCGATGATCACCACATCCACCTGGTGCCGGCCCTGCAGGGTCGGGTAGTCGGTGTCCTGGTTGAGGGTGGCGGTGTAGTAGGAATTGCAGCGTTGGGTCATGTCTGTGTCCACACAAAATTCGGAATTCGGAGTGCAATCCCCTGTGGGAGCGGGCTTGCTCGCGAATGCGGTGGGTCAGTCACTGAAATATTGAATGTGACGACGCCTTCGCGAGCAAGCCCGCTCCTACAGGGGGGATTGATGCTGTGGCTTCAGGCTTCGGTCAGGTACCAACGCCAATCCTGTTCACCCACCTCGGCCATGAACTGCCGGTACTCGGCGCGTTTCACCGCCAGGTACACCCCGAGAAATTCCTGGCCCAGGGCATCCCGTGCCCACGCGGAATTCTCCAGCGCCTGCAGCGAAGTCAGCCAGTCGGTCGGCAGCAATTCCTTGGCTTGCGCATAGCCGTTGCCCTCGACCGGCGCACCCGGATCAAGACTGTCGCGAATGCCACGATGGATCCCGGCGAGGATCGCTGCCGCCGCCAGATACGGGTTGGCGTCGGCGCCGCAGATGCGGTGTTCGATGTGCCGGGTGTTGGCCGGGCCGCCCGGTACGCGCAGGCTGACGGTGCGGTTGTCGACGCCCCAGGTCGGCGCCAATGGCGCATAGCTGTTGGCCTGGAAGCGCCGGTAGGAGTTGGCGTTGGGGCAGAACAGCAGCAGCGAATCGAGCAGTGAGGCGAGCATGCCGCCAATCGCGGTGCGCAGCAGCGGGGTACCGGCCGGGTCCTCGGAAGCAAACAGATTGCGCCCTTCGGCATCGGCGAGGCTGACGTGCATGTGCATGCCGGTGCCGGCCAGATCATCGAACGGCTTGGCCATGAACGTCGCCCGCATGCCGTGCTTGTGCGCCATCGCTTTGACCAGGCGTTTGTAGCGCACCGCCTGATCCATCGCGAGCAAGGCGTCGCCATGTTCGAGGGTGATTTCCACTTGGCCCGGGGCGTATTCGGAGATCGCCGTACGCGCCGGAATACCGTGCAGTTTGCAGGCGCTGTAGAGGTCGGCGAGGAACGGTTCGATCTGCTCCAGTTCACGTAAACCGTAGACCTGGGTGTGTCGCGGCCGGCCACCGTCGGCGTCCAGCGCCGGTTGCGGACGACCGTTGTGATCGCGTTTGGCGTCGAGCAGATAGAACTCCAGCTCGCACGCCATCACCGGGTGAAAACCCTCGGCCTTGAGGCCGTCGATCACTTTGATCAGTAGATGACGCGGGTCGGCGATGCTCGCAGGCAGGCCCTCGGTCGGGTGCATGCTGACTTGCACCGCCGCAGTTGGAATCTGCCGCCATGGCAGGCGCACCAGACTGCCTTCGAGCGGGTAGGCGCGGCAGTCGATGTCGCCGACGTCCCACACCAGACCTGAGTTTTCCACGTCTTCGCCCTGCACGGTCAAACCGAGGATGGTGCTGGGCAGCGGGCGACCGCTTTCGTAGACCGCCAGCAACTCCTCGCGGTGTAACAACTTGCCGCGCGGTACGCCGTTGGCGTCGAGGATGAACAGCTCGATCATGTCGATATCGGGGTTCTGTTCAAGGAACAGGCGTGCGTCTTCGATGGCTGCGAATTTCATGGTCAATCACTCACGATGGCGCCGCACAGGCGCGCAGAATCGGGCCGGACACGACGCGGTAAATGGGCGTGGGTGTCCTGGCAGGGAAATCAAAAAGAAAAAAGTATTTCGCTAATGCCCGGCAGTCGGAAGTGACACTGAACCTGTGGTGAGGGGATTTATCCCCGACGGCGCGCGTAGCGGGCCAAAAAGATAGGGACTGCTGCGCAGTCCATCGGGGATGAATCCCCTCACCACAATGGGTCTTTACTGACTGACAGAAATCAGCAGGCGATATCCGGCGGGCGTGCGGAGTGACGCAGCTTGGAACGGCGCAGGGCCATGGGGAGATTGACGATACGATTCATACGCCGCCCCTGTGGGAGAGGGCGCGCAAGCGAGAGACGTTCAACGTTTCTGGTTGTTGTGGTGACGTACTCATAACGCGTGTTTCCGTTGGCGGAAAACGTCGGTGGCGAGATGGCCCCGCCGACCGGTGTGCCCGGATAGTAAGGGGCAATCTGCGGGCCTGTAAACCGATGATTGTGCCCCTGCCACTTTGGCCGCGGCTCAGTTCAGCAGATGAAAGCCCAGCCCGGCGAGGGCGCAAACGATCAACACTGCAATCACACCGCGCTTGAAAATGAACAGCGCCAGTGCGGCCAGCAACGCCAGCCCGATGGAAAACAGATCCGTGTGCCCGGCAAAACCGTTGGGCCAGAACACGTGATAAGCGAAGAAACACGCCAGGTTCAGAATCACCCCGACCACCGCAGCGGTGATAGCGGTCAACGGTGCAGTGAATTTCAATTCATTGTGGGTCGATTCCACCAGCGGTCCGCCGGCGAGGATGAACAGGAACGAGGGCAGGAAGGTGAACCAGGTCACCAGTGTCGCCGCCAGCGCGCCAGCGGCGAACGCATGTTCCGCGCCGAACGCCGGTTGCACGTAACCGCCGATGAAACCGACAAACGCCACCACCATGATCAGCGGCCCGGGCGTACTTTCGCCAAGGGCGAGGCCGTCGATCATCTGCGTTGGCGTCAGCCAGCCGTAGTGCCCGACTGCGCCCTGATAGACATAGGGCAACACCGCGTAAGCGCCGCCAAAGGTAAGCAGCGCGGCTTTGGTAAAGAACCAGCCCATTTGCGTGAAGGTGCCGTCCCAGCCGAACAGTGCGGTCAGCAGCGCCATCGGCAAACACCACAGCGCCGCGCCGGCCAACAGCAGACGCCACAGCTTCGGCAGGCTGAATCGGGCATGTTCGGGCGTTGACGTGTCGTCATCGATCAACGCCGGGCCGAAGGATTGGGCACTGCCGCGCTGGCTGCCATTGTCGAACCGTTGCGGCGCCAGTCGCCCGCCGAAATAGCCGAGCAACGCCGCACTGAGGACGATCAGCGGGAACGGCAGGTTGAAGGCAAAGATCGCCACGAACGACGCCCCGGCGATTGCCCACAGCCAACTGTTTTTCAGCGCCCGCGAACCGATGCGATGCGCCGCGTGCAGCACAATCGCAGTCACCGCCGGTTTGATTCCGTAAAAGATCCCGGCCACCACCGGCACGTCACCGAACGCGATGTACAGCCACGACAGCGCAATCAGGATGAACAGCGACGGCAGCACGAACAGCGCCCCGGCAATCACTCCGCCCCAGGTGCGATGCAACAGCCAGCCAATGTAGGTCGCCAGTTGCTGGGCTTCAGGGCCGGGCAGCAACATGCAGTAGTTGAGCGCATGCAGGAACCGTCGCTCGGAGATCCAGCGCCGGCGCTCGACCAGTTCCTGATGCATGATCGCGATCTGCCCGGCCGGGCCGCCGAAACCGATGCAGCCGAGCTTGAGCCAGAAGTGCCAAGCCTGGCGCAGGGTGACGGGAGCGGGGCGGGGCAGGTTGTTGGGCGCTGTGCTCAAACGAAACTCCGGAGTTTAATCCTGGCGGAGTGGCTATCTAATCAGACTTTCAACCCTCACCCCAGCCCTCTCCCAGAGGGAGAGGGGCCGACCGAGGTGTCTGGCGTCATCCATCGACCTGAGAGAGCGAGTCGATTATGGATTTGATCTTCAGCCATACGCCTGCGCGTGAAGGGGCCGACCGAGGTGTCTGGCGTTATCCATCGACCTGAGAGATCGAGTCGATTATGGATTCAGGGCCAATCTTTCAATTCGGTGAATTTCTTCAATATCCCCCAATCAGTCCCCTCTCCCTCGGGGAGAGGGCTAGGGTGAGGGGCTCTTGATCTTCAGGCATGCGCCAGACTCCAGCGCAGCGCCGCATTCTGGTCACTCTCCCGCGCCTCGACCCAGTGCGAACCCTGCGCCGTGCTCTCACGCTTCCAGAACGGCGCACGGGTCTTGAGCACGTCCATGATGAACGCGCAGGCTTCAAAGGCCATGTGCCGGTGCTTGCTGCTGACGCCAACGAACACGATCGGTTCGCTGACCGCCAGCGCGCCGACCCGATGCACTATCTCCACTCCCAGCAGCGGCCAGCGCTCGCGAGCCTCGTCGGCGATCTGTTCGAGGGCTTTTTCGGTCATGCCCGGATAGTGCTCGAGGAACAGCTCGTTCACGCTCTGGCCAATGTTCAAATCGCGCACATAGCCAATGAAATTCACCACCGCGCCGACCCGTGGATTGCGCGCATGCAGGTCGGCGGTCAACTGGCCGACGTCGAAGCTTTTGTACTGAACTCGAACCGTCATGCTCAGCCCCCGGTGACCGGTGGGAAAAACGCGATCTCGTCGAAGTCCTCAATGGCCGCACTCGGCTGGCACAGTTCCTGATTCAACGCGCACATCAGGTTGCCGGCGCCAAGCACTTCGCGCCATTCCTCGCCGCGGGCCATGAGCAATTGCCGCACGTCTTCGATGCAGGTCAGGTTGTCGCTCAAGGGGATTTTTTCACCGCCCAGATTGAGGCGATCACGGTAGCTGGCGAAGTAGTTGATCAGGATCATTGCGCGTCCTCCCATTGAAAATTCCCGGAGCGTCCGCCCTGTTTGCTCAGCAGGCGGATGTCGCCGATGACCATCGCCCGGTCCACCGCTTTGCACATGTCATAGATCGTCAATGCGGCGACGCTGGCGGCGGTCAGCGCTTCGAGTTCGACGCCGGTCTGGCCGGTGAGGCGGCAGGTGCTGTTGATCTGTACGCGGTCCGGTTCGCAGGCCTTGAGTTCGACATGAATCGAGCTGAGCAGCAGCGCATGGCACAGCGGGATCAGTTCGTGGGTGCGCTTGGCTGCCTGAATTCCGGCGATGCGTGCCACGGCGAAAACGTCGCCCTTGGGGTGCCCGTTGGCCTGGATCATCTGCAGCGTTTCCGGGCGCATCTGCACCCAGGCTTGCGCCATCGCTTCGCGGCGAGTCGCGGCTTTGTCGCTGACATCGACCATGTTGGCGCGGCCCTGATCGTCGAGGTGGGTGAGGGTGTTGCTCATGGCGAAAGCTCCTGGATCGGGCTGTAGATTCGGGGGGCGTTACGGTGCGGAACGTGGATCAGATTCAGGTGATGCTTGAGCGCCCAGCGCACGGTCAATGCGGTGGGCGCGGACAGACTGACGAGGGTGCCGAGGCGGGCGCGCACGGCTTTGTGGATCAGTTCGAGGCTGCAACGGCTGGTGACCACCACGAAGCCCTGACGCGCATCGACGTCTGCGCTGTGCATCGCGCCGATCAGCTTGTCGAGGGCGTTGTGCCGGCCGATGTCTTCGCGGCACAGCAGCGCCTCACCGCGGGCATCGAAGTACAGCGCCGCGTGCAGGGCGCCGCTGCTGCGGGCCAGTGGCTGAGCCTGTTCGATACGCTGGCGGATGCCATCGAAATGCGCGGCCGGCGGCAGTGCGCAGGGTTGCAGGATCTGCAGTTGCGGCAGCGCCTGCTCCAGCGCTTCGACGCCACAGATGCCGCAACCGCTGGTGCCGGTCATCTGCCGACGATGATCTTTCAGCGCCCAGAAGGCACGACTGGAAATCTGCACGTCGGCCTGGCAGGCCTGATCGAAATGCGTCAGATGGATATCGTAGATCTCGTCGACGCTGTCGATGATCGCGTTGCTCAGGCTGAAGCCACGGATGAAGTCTTCGAGGTTGCCGGGCGAGACCATCATCACCGCCTGACTCAGACCATTGAAGGTGATCGCCAGAGCAATTTCCGCGGCCAGGGCGGCGTGCGAGAGCGGGGCGTCTTGCAGGTATTCGCGAAAGGCCACCTGTGACGGTTGCGGTGCGGGGGCATTGGCATCCCCCGGTTCGGCGGTTGTTGCAACTTGGCACTGCATCTTGAAAAGTCCCGAAGCGCTGAATTGAGTTCAGGCTACGGGGGAGTCAAAAGTGCGTCCAATCGCTTGTTCTGATGCGGTGATCGGGCTGATCTATCACCACTGTCATGGCCAACACCCACCCTGTAGGAGCTGCCGAAGGCTGCGATCTTTTGATCTTGATTTTGGTTTTTAAGATCAAGATCAAAAGATCGCAGCCTTCGGCAGCTCCTACAGGGTTTTGTGTCTGGTTTAAATTGCCTCACCCCCAAACATTTTCCGCGCCTCGGCAAAGCACTTTTCGGCAATCGCCGAACGCGGCTCGGTCTTGCGCATCACCAGCCCAAGCGGCGCGAGCACGCTGGCATCCGGCAGTTGCATGAACGACAGGTGTTCGATCGGCTCTTCCAGCCCGCTGTCCAGCGGCATGATCGAGCAGCAGAATCCTTGGTGGATCGCCTGTAGCAGCTGATAGGTCGAATCACTTTCCATGATCGGCTGCGGATTCAGCCCGCGACTGCGGAAACTCAGGTCGATGGATTTACGGTAATGCATGCCGGTGGTGATCATCCCCAACGGCAGTTCGGCGGCGTCTTCCCAGCTCATTTCCGAGCCTTCGAAATGGAAGTGACGGTTGTCGTAAAGCAGCCCGACGCGGGTTTCACCGATCTCGAAAAAATCGAAATAGTTCGGGTTGACGTGGTCGAGGTAGCACACGCCCAGGTCCAGTTGATTGTTGCCAAGGCCGGCGATGATCTCGTCGGAACTGCCCGAGGACAGACTGAATTTCAGCTCGGGATAGGTCCCGGACAAGCCCTGAATGTAATTGACCGGATTGAAGTTGCTCAGCGGCACCAGCCCCAAACGCAAGCTACCAACCAGTTGCCCGCGGCACGCCGCCGCTTCGGCGAACAGACCGTCATGCGCGGCCAGCAGCGTGCGCGCCCAGGCCAGCACTCGCTCGCCGGCCTGAGTGAAACCTTCAAAGCGCTGACCGCGATTGACCAGCACCAGATCCAGCTCATCTTCCAGATTTCGCAGGCGCATCGACAGGGTCGGCTGGGTGATGTGGCAGCGGGCGGCGGCCTGGCCGAAGTGTCGGGTTTCGTCCAGTGCGATCAGGAACTTGAGTTGTTTGATGTCCACGAAGGCACCTGCTCGTTGAGAAATTGAATGGAGTATTGACGCAGATGCGCGCAGCGCACGGAAAACGCGAGGTGCGACGATCTCATTTGCCTGTGTTTGCGTCCAATCGGAAGCATTGAAAAGGCTATCGATCAGCTCTATCGCCCATGGTTTCAAAGGCTTTGGCCGAGGTCAACGGCACCGATAGAGCCGGTCGATAATGTGGTTGGCCAGAGTGATTAGACAGTACTCATAAGTGGCACTTAGGCTGCTCGACAATCTGATTGACTACTGCCGGAGAGTCCCATGAGCGCGAAAGCGGATGCCCTGTTTGTCCCCCTGAACATTGCCGTACTGACCGTCAGCGATACTCGCGATTATGCGAGCGACACGTCCGGCCAATTGCTGGTCAGCCGATTGCTGGAGGCCGGTCATACCTTGAGCGAACGCAACCTGCTCAAGGATGACCTGTACAAGATCCGCGCCCAGGTCGCCCACTGGATTGCCGACGACAGCATTCAGGTGGTGCTGATCACCGGCGGCACTGGCTTCACCGGGCGCGACAGCACGCCGGAAGCGGTGGCCTGTCTGCTCGACAAGCAGATCGATGGGTTTGGCGAGTTGTTCCGCGCGATTTCGATTCTCGACATCGGCACCTCCACCGTGCAAAGCCGTGCGCTGGCCGGCTTGTCCAACGGCACGCTGGTGTGCTGCCTGCCGGGTTCGACCGGTGCCTGCCGCACCGCGTGGGAAGGCATCCTCGCCGAACAACTGGATAACCGCCATCGCCCGTGCAACTTCGTGCCGCACCTCAAATCAGTAGCCGCCTGTGGGCCGCGCGGATGAGCAAGGCAGCGTTGATGCCGGTCGAGGACGCCCTCGATCAGTTGCTCGGCATGGCCAATGAGCAACGTTTGGCCGACAGCGAAATACTGCTGCTCGACGAGGCGCGTGGCCGAGTGTTGGCCAGTGATCTGGTGGCGACACTCGACTTGCCGCCGTGGCCGAACAGTGCCATGGACGGTTATGCGTTGAACCTGGCCGATCTGCATCGCCAGCCGTTGAAGGTCTCGCAAAAGGTCTACGCCGGCCAGGCGCCGGACGCGCTATTGCCCGGTACCTGCGCGCGGATCTTTACCGGCGCACCGCTGCCACCCGGCGCCACTTGCGTCGAGATGCAGGAAAACGTCGAAGTGCTCGAAGACGGTCGCGTGCGCTTCCTGCAGGCGCTGAAAGCGGGGCAGAACATTCGCGCGCAAGGTCAGGAAAATCGCGTCGGCGACATCCTGCTGCGCGCCGGCAAACGCCTCGGGCCGTTCGAACTGGCCGTCGCGGCCGGGCAGGGGCTGGCGCAGTTGCACGTGGTGCGTCGCCCGCGCGTGGCGCTGCTGTCCACCGGTGACGAACTGGTCGAGCCGGGCCTGCCGCTGCGTCCCGGCAGCATCTACAACAGCAACCGCGTGTTGCTTGGCCACTGGCTGAAGGAACTGGGCTGCGAGGTGATCGACGCCGGGATTCTGCCGGATCGTCCGGCACAGACGCGGCTCAAGCTTGAGCAACTGCAAGTGGCGGCCGACCTGATCCTGACCACGGGGGGCGTGTCTGCCGGCGACGCCGATTGCCTTGGTCAGGTGCTGCGCGACAACGGCAAACCGCTGCTGTGGAAACTCGCGATCAAGCCTGGCAAACCGCTGACCGTGGGGCATTTCGGTACGGTGCCGGTGATAGGCCTGCCGGGCAATCCGACCTCGGCGCTGGTGACCTTCGGCCTGCTGGCGCGGCCGTATCTGCTGCGCATTCAGGGCGTGGAAGAGGTCATGCCGTTGAGCTTTACGGTGAGTGCCGGATTTGAATGGAGCAAGGCAGGCAGCCGTCGAGAGTATCTGCGGGTGCGCTTGGAAGCGGGGCGCGCGGTGTTGTATCCGAACCAGAGTTCCGGCGTTTTGCTCGGTGCGACCTGGGCTGACGGGTTGGTGGAAGTGCCGGAAAACAGTACTCACGGGATTGGCGATCCGCTGCGCTTCATTCCCTTCAGTGAACTGTTCTGACCCCAACACGAATCAGAACTGT